>JAMPYD010000210.1 GCA_023700845.1 Elusimicrobiota bacterium
CTCACCAACACCGCCGCCGCGGGCAAGCCCCGGCCGGCCGTGCAGTTCGAGAAGGGCGAGAACATCCGCATCGTCGACGGCCCCTTCCGCCACTTCATCGGCGTCGTCGAGGAAGTCTCCGAGGCCAAGGCCAAGATCAAGGCCATGGTCACGATCTTCGGCCGCCCGACCCCCGTCGAGCTCGACTTCCTGCAGGTGGAGAAGATCTGAGCGCGATCGAGGCCGAGGTCATGCCCCCCGCCCCCGACTTCGAGGGCGTCAAGGTCAAGGTGGCGCACGTGCGCTCGCTCGGCCTCGTGGGGGCGTTCCTGGCCATGATGACGATGCTGGCCGCGATCGGCTTCGGCTTCCTGATGCTGTTCGGCAAGGCCCTGCTGGCCGCGCTGCTCGTCAAGTTCCTGTGGCCGGCCGTTTTCAGCGTGGAGTTCACGCGGTGGGTGTTCGGTTCGGAGGCGGTGCCGTTCCACAAGGTGTTCCTGCTCATGATCCTCGGAAGCGTGGTCGCCAAGATGCTGCGGCCGACGAAATGGGGACGCTGAGATTTAAGACGCACGAAGAGAGGTTGTAAAAAAGTCATGGCGAAGAAAGTCAAAACGCAAATCAAGCTTCAGATTCCCGCCGGCGCCGCGAACCCCGCGCCGCCCGTCGGCCCCGCGCTCGGCCAGCACGGCGTCAACATCATGGATTTCTGCAAGCAGTTCAACGAGAAGACCCGCACGCAGGAACCCGGCATGCTCATCCCGGTGGTCATCACCGTGTTCGAGGACCGCTCGTTCTCGTTCATCACCAAGATGCCGCCCGTCTCGTCCCTTCTGAAGAAGGCGGCGGGCCTGGCCAAGGGCTCCGGCGAGCCGAACCGCAACAAGGTGGGCAAGATCACCAAGAAGCAGGCCGAGGACGTGGCGAAGGCGAAGATGCCAGACCTCAACACCAAGGACCTCGAGGCCGCCACGCTCATGGTCATGGGCACCGCCCGCTCGATGGGCATCGAGATCACGAAGTAAAAACGACGTCGACCGAGCCCCGCCAGGGGCGCCAACAGGTCAGGAGAAAGTAAATGGGCAAGAGATACGACGCGCTGGTGAAGGACATGGACCTCATGAAGCTGAACCCGCTTCCCGCGGCCATCGAGGTCGTCAAGAAGTGCGCGAACGCCAAGTTCGACGAAACCGTGGAGCTGCACGTGCGCCTCGGCGTGGACCCGAAGCAGGCGGACCAGCAGGTCCGCGGCGTCGTCGGCCTGCCGCACGGCCTCGGCAAGTCCAAGAAGATCGCGGTCGTCGTCCGCGGCGACAAGCAGAAGGACGCGAAGGCCGCCGGAGCCGACCTGGTCGGCGCCGAGGACCTCATCGAGCAGATCTCGAAGGGCTTCACGGACTTCGACATCCTCGTGGCGACCCCGGACATGATGAAGGACCTGTCCAAGCTCGGAAAGGTCCTCGGCCCCAAGGGGCTGATGCCCAACCCCAAGAGCGGCACGGTCACGATGGACATCCCGAAGACGGTCAAGGAGCTGAAGGCCGGCCGCGTCGAGTACAAGGTCGACGACTACGGCATCATCCACGTTCCCGTCGGCAAGGCCTCCTTCCCGGCCGCCAACCTCGTCGGCAACGCGAAGACCGTGCTCGACGCCATCCTCAAGGCGAAGCCGTCCGCCTCGAAGGGCATCTACATGATCAGCGTGACGGTGGCCTCCACGATGGGCCCCGGCATCAAGGTCGAGGTCAGCGACAAGCCCGCCGCCTAGGCCGCGCGACCCCGCCAAAACGAAGGCCCCCGCGAAAGCGGGGGCCTTCTTCTTTTCCGGCGCAGCCGGACGCTACGGACCGTGCGCCGCGACGAGCGTCGCGTCCACGTCGCGCGCGCGCGTGGCGACGGCCCAGCCGGACTTGTCGGACTTGAACCGGAAGGACTTCAGGTCGTAGAGCACCGACATGTCGCGCAGGAAGCCCCGGGGATCGACGGACACCTCGGCCAGGGCGAACAGGCTGCCCGCGTAGCGGCCGTTGCGCTGGAAATAGGACGCCTGCAGGGCCTTGACCTCGGTGAGGCCGGCCTTCGCGTGCGCGACCGTCGTGAGCTTCAGGTAGCGCGGCTCCCAGATCCCGTGCCAGCCCGCGGCCAGGGCGAACGAGATGACGAGCAGTCCCGCGGAGAGGCGCACGACGGGGCCGCGAACGCGGCCCGCGTCGCGGTCGCTGACGACCCCGCTTCCCGCCGCCAGGTCGTGCCAGGCGCGGCCGTGGGGGTCGAGCAGCGCCCAGAAGAAGCCCAAGGTCATGAAGGAGCTCGGCACGTAGGCGATCGCGCGGATGACGGAGCGGCCGAGGTCGAGAGGCCGGCCCTCGCCGTCCGCCACCCTCAGGCCGAGCAGGCGCTTGCCGAGGGTCGCCCGGCCCTCGCAGGAGAAGAAGGCCTGATAGACGAGGAACAGGGCGCAGAGGAACGCGGTGACGATCATCCCCTTCTCATTGAGGAAGACCGGCATGGCGGGATCGAAGGCCTTGAGGACGGCGTACCACGCCGCCGCGAACAGGGCGTAGTCGGCGGCGAAGGCCAGCGCGCGCTCCGCGAATTCCGCTTTTCGAACGAGGGGCTGTTGGCTCATGGCGCTCTCCTACGGAATCTCGCTGACGGTGCCCTTCTTCTTCTCGATCCAGGCCGCCAGCTCCTGGTGAATGCCGCACTTCTTGGACACGGTGTCGGGATTCTCGGGATTGCTGTAGGACACCCGGGTTTTCTCGTCCTCGAGCCGGGAGAAGCCCATCGCGGTCTGGCACTTGCCGAGGGAGTCCGCGAGCGCCTTCTGGCGCCCCTCCACCTTGAGCTCGTCGCCCTCCGGCCAGCGCTCCATGAACCAGAGCTTGACGAACGCCGTCAGGCGCGCGCTCATGCCCTTGAGCTTGGCGTCGGCGATGAGCTTCGTCACCCGGGGCCCGCCCGCGGGGTTCGTGTAATCCCGGCGCAAAGTCGACACCGAGCCCGTGATCGCCACGCCGTAGGCGGCCTCCAGGTCGGCGTTCGCCCCCTTGATCAGGGGCGACTCCGCTCCGGCCAGGGTGCGCGGGTCGGGCAGCTTGGCCGTCGCCGCCGCCGCGCGCTTTTCGATGTCGACGAGGCTGTCCGCGCACCATTTCTCGGCCGCGGCCATCGCCGCCTTGCGCTTGGCCTCCACGCTGGCGCCGTCGGCGAAGTCGTCACCGTTGAACGCGGCGGCCGCGTCCGTGCGGCGCTTGCATTCGGCCTCCGAGTCCGCCTTCTCCTTGACCCGCGTCGCCTCGATGTCGGCGCGCGAGCGGGCGTTGCCGCTGACCAGGTCCGCGGCGGCGGCCTGCTTGCGGGCGGCGTAGCTCTCGTAATTGTTCCGGTAGACGTCCTTCGGGTTCTTGCAGCCCGCGCCGTCGGCGTTGATCTTCGCGATGGCCGGCGGCACGTCCTTCGACACGGGAACCTCCTCGCTCGTCAGGCCGGACGGCAAGGTCTGGCCGGGCTCGCCCTCGCCGCCGACGGCCGCGGCGACCGTCTTGAACAGCGCGTCGGTCTTGGCCCCGTCGACGATGAAGCGCGCGATGACCGCGGCCGCGTTCTCGCGCGCCGCGTCCCCGCCCTTGCCCTCCTCCGGAGGCACGATGCTGCCGAGCACGATCTTGGTCCGGCCCTGCGTGAAAACGACGTTCTCCCGTCCGCTCGGGTCCGCCTCGAGGGTGGCCGACAGCGCCGCCGCCTGCATGTCCTTGCGCGCCTGGTCGATGGCCTTGGCCGCCGGGTCGTTGACCCAGGCGTCGCCCTTCTCCCGCAGGTTGCGGTCGTACAGCGCGTCGAGACGCATGTACTCCGGCGTCTCCGCGAGCTGCCGCATCGTCTCCGCCGCGAGCGGCTTGGCCCCCTCGGCCTTCTTCCCCGCGCGGGCGGCGACGCCGATCGCGGTGACCGACTTGCCGTTGAGCCTTCCCTTCGCCGCCTTGACGATCTGCTCGACCTGAGCGGCGCGGATCGCGACGAGGTTGCGCAGCCCGAGGTCGATCGGCTCGAGCAGGGACCCCGCGCGCTTGGCGGAATCCTCGAGCGCGGGCACGGGGCCCGCGCCGATCAGCGCCGCGAGGGCGGAATCGTACTTCGCGTCGTTGAGCGCCTCGGGCTTTCCGGTCTTCGGCGCCACGTAGCCGCTCGGCAGGCCGGGCATGAAATCCTTCACGCCGGGAAGGTCCGCGCCGGTGCGCGCGGCCACCGCGCCCCTCGAGGCGCCCAGGCGGCCGATCTCGGCGTTGAGCTCGAGGACGGCCGCGCGGAAGTCCAGGACGGCCGAGCCGCCGGCCCGGGCCGCGCCCTTGTCGTCGATGAGCTTGCGGAAAACCGGCTCGATCTCGTCGGGGGACATCGCCGCCGCCTTGTCCTGGGCCGTGACGATCTTCGGCTTCATGGCGCCGAACGCCCCGCCGGACGCCCCGTTGAGCAGCTCCGACAGAGGCTTCGGCGAGTCCGCGGCCGCGACCACGCCGAGGCGGACGCCCGCCGCGATGACCGCGTCGGCCGCCTCCAGGACCTTCAGCGCCTTCGGGTCGAAGGCCCTGAAAAAGTCGTCGGCCACGAGCACGATGGCCGCGTTGGGGCCCGCGTTGGTCGCGTCCCAGAGCTTGCCCGCCTCGGGGCTGCTCCAGACCCGCGGCGTTCCCGAGGCCAGGTGCCTCCAGGTCGCGGCGTCGCAGGTCTTCGTCTCGCCGAATTTGAGGACGAAGGTGGTGACGCCGTTGGCCGGCCGCTTCTCGATGCGCTCGGCGTCCTCGACGAAGC
>JAMPYD010000211.1 GCA_023700845.1 Elusimicrobiota bacterium
CTGTGCGTGTTCAACTTCACGCCCGTGCCGCGCGGCGGCTACCGCGTCGGCGTGCCCTGCGGCGGCTGGTGGGCGGAGCTCGCGGATTCCGACGCGACCGAGTTCGGCGGCTCCGGCGTGACGTTGGGCGGCGGGGTCAAGGCCGACAAGGAAGCCTGGCACGGCCGCCCGTACTCGGTCAAGCTGCACCTGCCGCCGATGGCGGCGGTCTTCCTCAAGCGCCCCGCCAAATAGCTTAGAAGCGGGCGGAGTAGTTCACGCCGACCTTCTCCGAGGCCATGCGCCCGTCCTTCATGCCCCACTCGCTCTTGAGGGAGAGCGGGGAGCCGCGGCGCCGCAAAGTCAGGGCCGCGAGGCCGCGGCCGTCGCCGCGCTGCAGGGCGCCGCGAAGGGCGTTGCCGGTGCTCGTGTCGAAGTCCACGCGCAGGGGCCCGACGTTGAAATCGGTGCGCAGTCCCGCGACATAAAGGTAGGCGCCGCCGAGCACGCCGGCGGAGAGCATGAACTCCGGGTCCCAGTTGCCGATGTTGGAGGCGTAGGCGCCGGAGTCCTTGCCGAAGCGCTCGAGCTGGTAGCGGCGGACCAAGGCGTCGGCGACGGCGTCGGTCAGGACGGTCATGTGCGCGCCCGCGGCCTCGCGCTGCCAGGCGGCGGTCTCGGCGGGGCCGACCGGGCCGACGGGGCGGGTCTCGATCAGGCGCCGGGACGCCTTTTCCTGGCGGTAGCGCAGGCGGTCGGCGAAAATCTTATCGGAGGTCTGGACCGGCACGGCGCTCATGCGGCGCGACAGGCGGCCCGGGAGGACGGCGGAGATCAGGTGGCCGCGGACGAGGCCGTACACCCCGTCCGCCACGGCCTCCACTCCCCTATACACCGGGCGGGCGGACTCGGCCCAGTCTTCGGATCGGGCGGGAGCGGCCAGGACCAGCAGGAGGAGGGCGAATGCCTTCATTCCTCCAAGGATAGCCGCCGGACGGTCCTGGGTCGGGGGCCTGCGGGCCGCGCCGGGGAAGGCGTGGGGCCTACCGGAAAGGGGGACTTTAGACCTATGGGGAACGGCGAAGGCGCCTCGGCGCGTCATCGTGATGCGGACCTCTCGTGTGCGGCGTCCTTCTCATGTTAGCGGAGGCGTGTTGCGTCTTCATTGCGGCGGGGCTATACTCCGGCCATGGAATCGATGACGCCTCTGATCGTGCTCACCGGGATCATTTTCGCGCTCGACAACTACGCCTCGGTGATGGCCGCGCGGCGCGGGTCCGGGCAGGACGCGCCGGACCGGGCCGCCGATCTGCGGGCGCAAGGGTGGAGGGCGGCCGCCAAGGCGATGCGCTCCTGGCTGATCGGCTGGATCATGGGGTCCGCGGGGTGGCTGTTCGCGATGCGCCCGTTCCTCGCGCCGGAATCGACGCTCGGCCGGGGCGTCTCCGTCTTCGGCGGGGGGCTTCTCCTGTTCGGCGCGGCGCTCGCGCTCTCCGGGGCCTCGAGCCTCGTCACCGCGTTCGGTCGTTTCCGCGACGCGAAGCGCCTCGCGGGCGAAATTCGGCCCTGATTTGATATCCTCCTGCACCATGAAATATTTCATTTCCGCCCTGCTCCTGCTCGCCGCGGCCCTGCCCGCGAACGCGCTCATCAAGACCCGCGCCGTCGAATATAAGGACGGCGACGTCGTGCTCCAGGGCTGGGGCGCTTGGGAGGACGGCTTCAAGGACAGCCGCCCCGGCATCCTCGTCGTGCACGAGTGGACGGGGCACGGGCCGTACGCCCGCCGGCGCGCCGAGCAGCTCGCCAAGCTCGGCTTCACCGCCTTCGCCGTGGACATGTACGGCAAGGGCGTGTACGCGAAGGACCACGAGGAGGCGGGCAAGCTCGCCGGCGCCTTCTTCGCCGACCGGGCCATGATGCGCAAGCGCGCCCTCGCCGGCCTCGAGCAGCTGCGCAAGCTCCCGTTCGTGGACCAGAGCAAGCTCGGCGCGATCGGCTACTGCTTCGGCGGCACCACCGTCCTCGAGCTCGCGCGGGCGGGCGCCGACCTCAAGGGAGTCGCGAGCTTCCACGGCATCCTCACCTCCCCGATGCCCGCCGCGGAGCGGCCCAAGGCCGCCATCCTCGTCCTCCACGGCGCCGACGACGCCAACGTCAATCCCGGAGTCCCGGGCTTCATCGAGGAGATGCGCAAGGTCAACGCCGACTGGCAGTTCGTCCAGTACGGCGGGGCGGTGCACAGCTTCACCGTTCCCGAGGCGGGGACCGACACGGCGAAGGGCATGGCCTATAACAAGGAAGCCGACAAGCGCTCGTGGGAGGCGATGCACTCCTTCTTCGACTCGCTGTTCTCCGGGGGATTCGGAAAGTAGTCACATCTCCGGTTTCTAGGCCGTTCTAGGCCCAAAGGCCCCCGACGCGCGACCCGCCATGGCTTACAATAATGTCATGAGCCAACGCCTCCGCCGCGCCGCCTTGATCGCCGCGTCCGCCGTTCTCGCCTCCGCCCCGGTCCGCGCCCAGATGAAGCTGATGGCCGAGCCCGACAGCGAATGGGAGGCGGTCGTCGCGCCGGGAGACCCGGGCTCCACGCCGAACACCCCGATCGGCCCGACGACGCCGGAAGGCGGCTTCTCCGCCCCCGAGCGCGTGATCTTCGGCGAGAAGATGCGCGAGCGCGTCCTCGACCAGCTCTGCCGCCACGTCAAGCTCAAGTACGACTACAACCTGCCCGGCGACTTCGGCGGCACCGGCGCCGGCTTCAAGCGCTGGCTGGCCCCGCTCCCGGACGGGCGCCTGACGATCGTCGACGAAGAGCGCCTCAGCGTCGGCTACGGCCACGGCTTCTCCAAGGTCCTCAGCGAGGCGGTGGGCGTCACCGCGGGGCTGTGGGTCGGCGGCCGCATCGAGGGCTCCTCGATGGTCATCCGCCCGCTCGAGGGCAAAGCCACCTGCAAGGAGGTCGACCGGCTCGTCGATCTGCGCGACATCAAGACCATCCTGCCCTTCAAGGCCGAGCGCGTGACCGCGATGAAGGTCGGCGAGCTGTGGCGCATGCCCTTCCGCCTGACCGTCGGCCACACCGAGTCCATCGGCGACGTCCTCGCCGAGAACCTCAACGTCTCGATCTCCTTCAACGGCACCGAGGCCGGCGCGGCGACCCTGACGGTGTTCCGCCTCTCCGAGTCCCAGCTGCGCTTCCGCTACCGCGTCGACCGCGTCGAGATCCGCACCAAGGGCGCGAACCTCGTGCAGACGATCCCGGCGATCGAGTTCGCCTCGCTCGGCTCCAACATCCTCGCCAACCTCGTCGACCACGAGCTCGCCAAGCAGCTGCGCCGCTACACCTCCGCCGGCCTCGGCTTCTCCAACGCCAAGTCCCAGGGTAAGCGCGTCATGCTCGAGTACATCGTCGACCCCCGCGATCCGGCGCAGGCCGAGGCCGTCGCCCAGGCCCTGCACGGGAACTTCCACTCCCTGGTCAAGATGGGCTGGAAGATGGGCACCCAGCAGGCCACCGACGAGAGCACCGAGGAGGCCTACCTCCGCCTGAAGGACGAGCACGACAAGGAGCTCGGCCCGGCGAAGTTCGCCGCGATCGACGCCTACAACCAGAAGGCCAAGTCGATCACGCTGAACCTGCCCTTCCTGACCTCCCAGAACTGGTCTTCGCTGCGGTCCGACAACACGACGACGCGCTACACCGACGAGCAGGGCCACATCCACTTCGAGCGCGCGGACAAGTCCCGCCAGTCGGAGTACTTCAACATCCCCTGGGTCGGGCCCCTGGTCAAGGACCAGGTCCAGCGCGACGTCCAGGTCGTGACCGCCGCCCGCGCCGGGGAGGAGTACAGCACCCCGATCGTGGTCTACCTCCAGCAGCACGGCTTCCTGCGCGCCACCGAGAGCTCGGTGCGCGAGCGGGCCAAGGAGCTCAGCGACATCATGGCCCTGGCCGGCACCCGCGGCAACGGGCCGAACCCGCGCCTGGCCGTGCCTCTCGAGAAGCACTTCCCGGAGCCGCCCGCCCCCGAGCCGAGCCACGACTTCGATCGTCACTCCTCGGGCAACGGGGAATCCGCCAACCGCAAGGGCGCCATCGCCTTCACCCTCGTCTTCAACCAGGAGGCGGTCAAGCAGATGGCGGCGGCGACCGCCGAGGACATCATGAAATCCTACGCCGCGACCGTCGATTCGCTGCCGGCCGCGAAGTGGCTGCTGGCCAACGGCGCGCACAATCCGAAGAACGGGAAGGTCGAGTACGACTGGCGCGCGGCCCGCAAGGCGTTCCCGGACCGCGACAACGACATGCGCGGGGGCGGCGGAAGCCGCAGCTACGAGGAAGGGGAGATCGAGCACATGGCCAAGGTGGCCGCGGGCCTGATCGCCGACCTCGCCGCGGCGCGCGACGCGAAGGACAACGAGGCCCGCTCCGTGGCGCTGGCCAAGGCCTTCGGCGGCCTGGGCGAGAGCGGCCTGCCCTACGACGAGGCCGTGCGCGTGTTCGTCCAGCTCGTGGACCCGATGAACCTGACCGCCGACTTCACGGCGAAGGTCGACCGGCCCAAGAAGGAGGGGGACCTCTCCCTGCACTTCGCGCTCAAGAAGGGGCGCCCCGACAACGTGCTCCTGCAGCTGGCGGGGGAAGCGAAGTCCCGCTTCGCCGAGCCCTCCATCCTGGTCGACTGATCACGCTGATGTAGGCGGGGGCGGAGGACCAAGGGGCCTCGGGGACGGCGGCATTGAGCCGCCTCCGGGGTAGACGCAGCAACGACGGCCATGGCTGCGTCAACCC
>JAMPYD010000212.1 GCA_023700845.1 Elusimicrobiota bacterium
GGTCAAGGAGATGGGCGACGCGTCGCGGGCCCTGCAGACCGTGGCCGCCGGCAGCAAGGCGCTCGTCGAGGGGCCCTTCGGCGATTTCTTTCCGCGGGACCGCGCGGGCGCGCGCGAGCTGTGGATCGCGGGCGGCGTGGGCGTGACCCCGTTTCTCGCGCGCGTCCGCGCCCTGAAGGCGGGCGACCCCGTCGACGCCCATCTCGTGTACTGCGTGCAGGACGAGACGCGCGCGCATTTCCTGGCCGAGCTCCGGGCGGCCGCGGCGCGCTGCCCGGGCCTGCGCCTGTGGCCGCATCACTTCGCGCGCGAGGGCCCGCTCGACGCGGCGTTCCTCTCCGCGCGCTGCCCGGATTTCGCGGAGCGCGAGACGTTCGTCTGCGGCCCGCCCGAGCTGGTCGCCGCCGCGCGCGCGGGGCTCCGCCGCCTGGGCGCGCCCGCCTCGCGCTTCCACGCGGAGGACTTCAACTGGCTATGAAAAGATTCATGTTCGCGGCGTTCATCGCCTTCCTGTCGAGCGCGGCGACGATCGCCGTCCTCGCCCGCCTGTCGCCCGCGCCGGCGCCGCCGGAGGCGGGGCGGACGTTCTCCGCCGCGGAGCTCGCGCGCCACGCGTCCCCCGGCGACTGCTGGATCGCCGTCGAGGGCGGAGTGTACGACGTCGGCGCCTACGCCGCCTCTCATCCCGCCCCGCCGCGCGTCCTGACCGATTGGTGCGGCAAGGACGCCACGCGCGCCTTCGCCGACAAGGGCGCCGGCCGTCCCCACAGCCCCGAGGCGCGCGAGGCGCTCGAGGCCCTGCGCGTCGGCTCGCTGCGCTGAGCGCCGCTGGCCTTTCCGTTGCGCCGAATCAGAGGGATGTCGACGCCGGACGCCTCGCGGAGGGTACAGTGGAACAGGACACTCGAAGGTACATGACCTACGCCGGATACTTCATTTCCGGAGCCGCAATCGGAGCCGCGCTCGGGGTGCTGTTCGCGCCCAAGGCCGGCCGCGAAACGCGCGAGCAGATGAACTCCTGGCTCAAGGACAAGAGGGAGAAGAGCCGGATCGAGTACCAGGCCATGAAGGAGGCCCTGGAGACCGGGCGCAAGACCTTCCGGGCCAAGGAGAAGGAGCTCTCGGGCGTCTGATCGGCGGGAAGGCGGCGGCTCGATTCGGGAGGTGCTATGTCCGTCCTCTACATGGCCGTGATCGCCGCCGCCTTCCTGTTCCTGCTTCGCCCGCCGCGCTGACGGGAGTCAGCGCGGGCGGTGGGGTAGGGGCCGCTTCTGGAGCTGCTCCATGCGCTCGTCGAGCGCGGCCTCGAAGCGCCGCTCGAGCTCGATCTTGAGCGCCTTGAATTCCGCCGCGCGGCCGATCTTTCGCCGGCTCGCGTCGTAGTCCAGGAAGTCGAGGACGGCCTTGACGTCCGTCTTGCCGAGAGGCTCTCCGTGAAAATGCGCGCGCATGCGCATGCTCGCGAGGTAGAACTCCCACCACGACCGGTCGACGTAGGGCGCGTTGACCGAGCGCGCCAGGGAGTGGCAGCGCGAGCAGACCCGGACGTAAACCCCGTACTCGCGCCGCTTCTCGGCCGGGTACGACGAGACGTCGATCTCGTCGGGGCCGAGGTCGCTGTAGAACAGCGCGGCCTTTCTCCTCTCCTCGGGAGCCTGCGGAATCTCCTCCGCCGCGGCCGGGCCCGTCGAGACGGGGATCTCGCCCCACAGGCGCCAGGCGGCGCAGCCTCCGGCGGCGAGGGCGAAGGCGATCGGCAGGAGGCGGGCGTTCATGGCTCCTCCGAGGCGCCTCCGTGGATCAGGCGCGGCTGCGGCGACGTCTGCATGTGCTCGAGGAGCCTCTTGAGGGTGGGCTCGAAGCGGCGCTTGAGCTCCTCGGTCCGCGCCTCGAAGCGCTTGCGGTCGTCGATCTTGCGCACGCGCGCGTCGTACTCCAGGAAGTCGAGGACCGCCTTGACCTGGTCGGGCGGGATCGGCCCCTCGCGCTGCAGCCGCGAGTGCAGGCTCATGCGGACCAGGTGGAAATGCCAGTACGCCCGGCTCTGCGCGGGCGAGTTGACCGCCCGCGCCAAGGTGTGGCAGCGCGCGCACTGCAGGCGGAAGAAGCCGTAGTTGAACTTCTGCTGGGCCGGGTAATCCTCGACGTCGATCGTGTCCGGGCCGAGGTCGGCGTAATACAGCGTCCTCGGCAGGTCCTCCGTCGGCGGGAGCTCGGGCGCCGGGGCGCGCGCGGGGACCGTCGACAGCTCGAGCTCCACGGCCGAGAATCGCCCCTGCGGCGGGGCGGCGGAGTCGGGATAGCCCGACCAGCGAAACAGGGAGCAGCCGGCGAGGAAGCCGAGGGCCGTCGCCAGCGCCGCCTGGGCGAGCCTGTTCATGGCCGAGGGGGAGCAACGTTGCGTCCATCCCGCGGAAGGCCGTTCCGTTGCTGGATTAAGGACGACGCCGGGAGGGTCGAATGCTCAAGTTTCCGCCGCGCCGCATACTCGTCGCCGTGGAGCGCTCCTCGGCGTCGCTGCACGCCTGGGAGGCCGCCAAGGAGATCGCCGGGCGCTTCGGGGCCTCCCTCGAGGCCGTCTGGTGCCCCGCCCCCGGCGAGCGTCCCGACGCCTTGAAGGCCCTGCGCGCCCGCCTCGGCCCCGGCGCGCGCGTGCACGCCCTGAAAGGCGAGCCCTCGTTCGCGGTCCGCCGCCTGGCGCGCGACCGCCGGGTCGATCTCGTCGTGATGGGCACGCATCATCGCCCCGGCCTCGTGCGCCTCGTGCAGGGCTCGACGGCGGAGGCGGTCGTCCACGACGCGCCCTGCCCCGTCCTCGTCGTCCCGCGCGCCTGGCGCGTCCCGGCGTGGGTCCTGGCGCCGGTGACCGGCGCCCCCTACGCCCGCCGCGGCCTGCTCGCCGCCGCCGTCCTCGCCCGCGCCTACAAGGCTCGTCTGGCCCTGCTCGAGGTCGTCGAGGAGGGCGCCAAAGGCCCTGCCGCCGCGCGGCGCGTCAGCCTGCAGGCCCGCAAGCTCCCGCCGGCCGTGGCCCGCGACGTGAAGCCCGAGTTCGAGGTCCGGGTCGGGTACGCGGTCAAGGAGATCCTGCGCGCCGAGCGCGGGAGGGACCTGGTGGTCCTCGTCGCGCACCGCAAATCGCTGCTCGGAAACCTGGTCCTGGGCGAGACCGTGGAGCGCGTCCTGCGGCATTCGCGGGTTCCGGTGCTGGCGATTCCCGCCCGCTGAGCCGCGGCGCTCAGGCGCTCTGCAGCCAGGCGACGAGCGAGCTGACGGCCAGCGGCTTCTCGAACATGCAGTCGATCGGCGAGGTCCCGGCGTTGGCGTCGCTGAACACCGCGCTGACCATGGCGATGCGCAGGTCCGGGCGCAGGGCCTTGGCCTGCCGGGACAGCTCGAAGCCGTCCATCGGGTCCATGCGCCCGTCGGTGACCATGCAGTCGATGGGGCGCGTCGCGAGGAGCTCGAGCGCCTCGGCGCCGCTGCTCGCCGACAAGGTCGGATAGCCCGCGCGCTTCAGGGAGAGGCTCAGCATCGCCCGCAGCGACGCGTCGTCGTCGACGATGAGGACGGCGGGGCGGTTGTTCATCACCGGCCTATCAAATGCAATGAAACGGCCACCGTCGAGAAACTTACTTTTTCTTGGCGGGAATGCCGTAGGCCTTGAGCTTGCGCCACAGCGTGTTGCGGGCGACGCCGAGGCGCTTGGCCGCCGCGACCTGGTTGCCCCCGCAGTCCTCGATGGCCTGAAGGATATGCCGCTTCTCGGCGTCGTCGAGGGTCTCCTTCGGGTCGTTCACGGCGCCGTCCTGGCTCGGGATCATCTCGGGCGGCAGGTCGCCGGGCGCGACGGAGGCGCCGGAGGCCATGATCAGCACGCGCTCGATGACGTGCTCGAGCTCTCGCACGTTCCCGGGCCAGCGGTAGCGGCGCAGGGCGTCGGCGGCGGCGGGGGAGAACTTCACCGCGGCGCCGCCGAGCTTCTTCTTGGCCTTCCTCAGGAAATGCTCGGCCAGCGGCAGAATGTCCTCGGGGCGCTCGCGCAGCGCGGGCAGCTCGATGGGGAAGACCTTCAGGCGGTAGTAGAGGTCCTCGCGGAACTTTCCCTCGGCCACGAGCTTGGTCAGGTCCTTGTTGGTCGCGGCGAGAAGGCGGCCGGAGACCTTGAAGGGATGGTTGTCGCCGACGCGCCGTATTTCGCCCTCCTGCAAAGCCCTCAATAGCTTGACCTGCAGGCCCGGCGTCGTCTCGCTGATCTCGTCGAGGAACAAGGTCCCGCCGTTGGCCTCCTCGAACAGCCCGCGCTTGTTGCGCTCGGCGCCGGTGAACGCGCCGCGCACGTGGCCGAACAGCTCGCTCTCGAGCAGGCCCTCGGGCAGCGCGCCGCAGTTGATCGCGACGAAGGCGCCGTTGCGGCGCGGGCTCTTCTCGTGCAGGGCGCGCGCGATGAGCTCCTTGCCGGTGCCGGACTCGCCCATGATCAGGACCGTGGCCTCCGTCGCCGCCACCTTCTGCACCAGGTCGAGGACCTTGCGCATCGGCGGGCCCGAGAAGACGATGCCGTCGAAGCTGTACTTGTCCTTGACCTCCTCGCGCAGGCGCTCGACCTCGTGGACGAGCCGGCTGTGCTCGATCGCCTTGTCGAGCACGAGGTTGAGCTCCTCGGGCTCGACCGGCTTGGTCAGGTAGTCGAAGGCGCCGGCGCGCATCGCGGCGACGGCGGTGTCGATGGAGCCGTGGCCGGTCATCACCAGGACCTCGACGCGGGGATGCTTGGAC
>JAMPYD010000213.1 GCA_023700845.1 Elusimicrobiota bacterium
GCGGGAGCGGGCGTCGCCTTGAGCAGGGCCGCGCCGATGATGCCGAGCGCCGCCGCGGTCTTGATGACGTTCTCCTTGGTGATCTTTCCTTCCTCGGAGCTCAGGAAGACGGAGGCGTCCTTCTTGAGCTGCGGCAGCAGCTGGGGCTTCTTCTTTTTCGTCTTCTTCGGAGTCTTCTTGGCCATGCTCTATTCCTCCGCGGCGCTACCGCGATTTGTACTCGAGCCAGGACTCGAGAATCTTCCTGGCCTCCGGATCCTGCAGCTTCGTGAACACCACGTCGAAAATCCCCATCATCTTCTCGCACCAGCCGTTGTCCGGCATGCGGCCGAAGACGCTGCCCTGCGTGCCCTGGTTGTAGACCGGCAGGACGCTGCAGAAAGGGTTGTAGGCGCACTGGACGCACATCGGCTGGGCGTTCATGCTCGAGGCCAGCAGGCTCGCCCGCACCGTGGGATGGTCCAGCAGGTCCGCGAACGAGGACCGGCCGGCCGTGCCGATGCGGAAGAACTCGTCGCCCTCGTTGGCGAGCAGGCGGCCCTCCTCGCAGGTATAGACGCCGCCGTCGTGGTTGTAGGCCAGGCGCGCGACGCCGTCGGCGTTGGGGAAGCGCCAATGGCCGCCCTCGAGTATGCGGACCATGAAAATCAGGGCCATTTTCTCGTAGCACTTCACGCCCTTCTTGTTCCGCTCGATGATGTCGTCGAGCGCGGCGGCGTAGAACTTGACGAACTCCGCCGAGGTGTAGCCGATCGTGCCCCAGCTGCGCTTGGCGAAGCCGATCGGATCGAGCGGGCCGAACTGGATGCGCTCGAGCCCGAGGGCGACGAGCTGGTCGACGATCTCCGGCGCCCGGCCGAGCGACTGCCGCGTGACCGTGCAGATCGCGTTCGGGGTGTCGATCTTCGCGCCCGCCGCCTTGCGCGCGAGGATGTTCTGCAGACCGACGAGCACGCTCTCGTGGCTGTTGCCGCCGATATGGATCCGGTTCCGGTCGTGGAGGTCCCGGGGCCCGTCGAGCGAGGTGCAGAACGAGACCCCGTTGGCGATCAGGAAGTCGATCTTCGCGTCGTCGAGCAGGCTGAAGTTGGAGATGAGCCCGAAGTGCAGCGAGCGCTTGTGATGCTTGTTCTTCTCGCGCGCGTACTGCACGATGAACTTGACGATCGGCCAGTTGAGCAGCGGCTCGCCGCCCTGGAACTCGATCATCAAGGTCGGGTTGGGGCTCTGGAAGATCAGGTCGACGACCGCCTTCGCGGTCGCGACGGTCATGTCCTTGCCGGCCGCGTCCTGGCCGACGACGCTCGCGTGGCAGTACACGCACTTGAAGTTGCAGCGCAGCGTGACGACGACGGTGTGGACGTTCGGGCCCTTCCAGTCGAGCAGATGGCGGGCCACCGTGCGGTCCGCCAGATGGGCGAACTCGTGCTGGTCGCGGATGAAGTCCTTCTTGACGAGCTCCGGCGTCTCGTGACGGCCGGCGAGGTACGACGCGTAATCGGCCGGCGAGAGGAGCGCGTGCTCCCCCACGTCGTTGGTGATCAGGACGGAGGAGCCGACCTTGCGGGCGTTGTGGGCCGCGACCTTCAGCGGCGAGGCCTCGAGGACGCCGGCGGGCTCCGTCAGCCTAGACACCCGCGTCCTCCTTCATCGGCGGCAGGACCGTGCCCTGGTCGGAGATCTTCTTCGGCATCGTGCGCGCGACCTCGGCCTCCGCGTTGCGGACGAGGTCCGCGACGAGCTTCTTGAACTCGGGCGTCGACTCTCCCGCGGGCGCCTCCGCCGGCGTCTCGCCGCCGCGCGCGGCCATCAAGGTCTGCGTGACGATCAAAGCCGAGATTTTCTGGTTGAAGCGGCCGACGAGGAAGCGGTACTCCTGGTTCAGGAGCTCGTTGCCGAACTCGCCGGCGAGCGCGCTCAGGGCCGCCGCGTCCGCGTCGCGGCGCTTGGCCTTCAGCGTCACCTCGTAATCCGTCCTGGACTCGTCGAGGTAGACGTCGACCTTCGGCGCGAGGATCTGCGCCGCGATGCGCAGCGCGTCCATCGAGTAGATCTTCTTGGGGATGTCGAAGGAGACGCTGCGCTCCTTCACGTCGGTATCGAGGATCATCGCACGACCTCCGGTTCGCCGGCGGGGACGTTGCCGCTCTCCTGCCAGCGGCATTGATCGCGCTCGAGCCACTTGTCCATCACCTTGCGGGAGCGGGGATCGCGCAGCTTGCGGAAGATCACGTCGAAGACGCCCATGTGGGAGACGCACCAGCCGCTCGTGGGCATCTGGCCGAAGACGCTCTTCTGCGTCTCGTAGTGGAAAACGGGCTCGACGCCGCAGTACGGCTTGTACGCGCACTGCTGGCACATCGGCTGGTTGTCGAGCGTCGAGGCGGTGACGCACGCGCGCGTCGTCGGGTGGTCGATGACCGAGGTCCAGTCGCTCTTGGCCACGTCGCCGAGGCGGAAGATCGGGTCGCCCTGGTGGTCGACCATGCGGGCCTCGTCGCTGGCGAAGATCTCGCCGTTGTAGTTGTAGGCGAGGCAGCCGAGCACCGCGCCGGCGGGCGAGCGCAGGTCCATGAAGCCGGGATCCTCTCCCTTGACGATCTTGGTGAGGAGGATCAGCGCCATGCGCTCCATGATGTCCGACTTGCCGGAGACGTTGAGGTCGATGATGTAGTCGAGCGTCTTCTCGTAAAAGGCCACGAACTCCTCGGGCGCGTAGCCGACGTCCTTCCAGACGCGCTTCGCGTAGCCGATCGGCGACAGCGGGCGCAGGAAGACCTGCTCGAGGCCGAGCTTCACGTACAGGTCCACGATCTGCGGGCCGTAGTCGAAGGAGAAGCGCGTGGTCGTCATCAGCGCGCCGGGCAGGTAATACTTCTTCTTCGGATCGGCGCTGCAGCGCGCCTGGATCTTCTCGAGCCAATGCACGACCTTGGGCTGGGCCTCGCCGCCGCCGAGGAACGGGCGATTTTTATTATGCAGCTCTGCAGGCCCGTCGAGGGAGGTACAGATCGAAACGTGGTGGTCGAAGAGGAAGTCGAGCTTGTCCTCCGTCATCAAGGTGAAGTTGCAGACCAGGGCCATCAGGAGCTTGCGGTTGCCGGCCTTCGCCTTCGCCTGCGCGTACTCCGTGATGAACTTGACGACCGGCCAGTTCAGCAGCGGCTCGCCGCCCTGGAACTCGATGCAGATGGTCGGGTTCGGCGTCGAGAAGATGAAGTCGACGGTCTTCCTGGCCGTCTCGACGTCCATGTCGGTGTCGGTGCGGGACGGGTCGACGACGCTCGAATGGCAGTACTGGCACTTCTGGTTGCACCGCAGCGTCACGACGATCATGTGCAGGCTGGGCCCGGGGAACCACTGGAACGCGCTCTTCTTGACCGTGTTCGCCGCCAGCTGCGGGAAGTCGAGGCGCGCCTTCAGGAAGCCGCGGCTCTCGAGCTCGGGGTAGAGCGGGTCCGTCTCCGCGACCTTCCCCGCCATGAACCGCTCGAAGTCCCCGGTCGAGAGCATGAGGAACTGGCCCCAGTCGTTCGTGAGCAGGTGCCAGCCGCCCATGTCGCGGAAGTTGAACGCGGCGAGATGGCCCGTCTCGACGGCGGCGCCCTTGGCCAGCGCGGTGAGGCGGCTCATTACGCCTGGTTCCCCTGCTCCTGCTTCGCTTCCCAGGAGGCCTTGATGCCCTTCGGATCCGCCGCGACCTTCTTGTCGTTCATCGTCTTGATCTCGGCCTCGACCTCCGAGATCAGCCGCTCGATCTCCGAGCGCTGCTCGTCGGTGAGCTGCTCGGCGGCCGGCTCCGGGGCCGCCTGCGACGCGGACGGCGCCGGCACCGTGCCGTTGGCGATGAGCACGGCCTGCTCGGCGACGAACTCGCGGATCGGCTGGTTGTTCCGGGACACCGCCCAGCGGACCTTCTGCGACGCGAGGTCGAGGAGGAATTCCGCGGCGAGCGCCTTCGGCTTGACCGCCTTGGGGTCCTTGGCGCGCAGCACGACGCCGACCTTGCCCGCGCGATCGCCCGTCAGGGAAACGAAGGCCTTGTCCATCATCAGGTAGGCGGCGCCGAAAATCGGTTCGAGGCCTTCGGTCTTCACGTCGAGGGTCAGGACGGCTTCGGTGGAGGAGATCTTGGGAGGAACGGCGGCGGCTTTTTTCGCGGTTTTCTTCTTTGATTTCATCCCAAATCCTGAACTATTGAGGAAGCTGGCGAGGTCAAAGAAGTGTAGCAGGATAACTACACCATGTCAACATTCCATTTATTCAGTAAATTCATGCATTTTTCGTCATTCAGGCCGTCTAAAATACGGTCCAGAATTCCCATCTGAATCGCGCACGCCGAGCTCGACGGCGTCTGCCCCCAAACATCGCCGGAGATTTTTCGGTTCGCGGACGGAGGCACGGCGCAGAACGGGCGGTACGCGCACTGGGAGCACATGGGCTGGTTGTCGGGATGGCTCGCCGCGACCACCGCTCCGGCCGCGGACAGGCGCGGTATGTCCTGGTAGCGCAGCTCCGCGACGGTCCCCAGCCCGAGCTCCGCGGCCCCGGCCGCGTCCTCGGAGGTGAACACGCGGCCGGCCCCGTCGTAGGCGAGCTGCTCGAGAATGTCCATGCCGGGCAGGTTCCACGGGCGCCCGGAGAGAAGGGCGAGGGCCCATTCGTCGCGCAGGCGCCCGCGCTCGCCGTCGGCGAGCAGCGCGTCGAAAAATCCGCCGTAGAACGAGAGGAAGGCGGCCGCGCCCTTCTCGTCGAGCGCCGCCGGCAGGA
>JAMPYD010000214.1 GCA_023700845.1 Elusimicrobiota bacterium
GCCCGCCCGGGACCTATACGGCCCCGGGCGGGCCATTTTACGGCGCCTGGGGCGGAAGCTTCTCGATCGTCTGGAAAGGCTTGAACAGGCGCTCGATCCAGCGCGCGTCCATGTCGTCGAAGGGCACGGTCGAACGCGCCTCGAACACGGCCCACACGCGCATGTTCTTGTCGAAGACGGGCACGAAGATCGTCGTTGAGCCGGACTTCGCGTCGCCGGTGCGCAGCGCCTCGGCGATGGCGCCCTCCACGGGGATCGCGGTCCGGTCGGACTCCGGGCGCGCGGGCCCCGGCTGGAAGGCCTTGCCGTCGGGCTGGAGCTGCCAGAAGCCGCACCAGGTCCACGGGTTCTCGAAGGCGTCCCACAGCGCGTCGGCGAGCTCTCGCGTCATGCGCTCGCTCTGCAGGGCGCGGCGCCGCCACTTGAGGTCGAGGGTGGACTTGATCTTGTCGTAGCGCGCGCGGGACGGGCGATCGCGGATGTCGCGCGGGGGATGGTCTTTTCGATAGTCGTCGCTCATTTGGCCTTCTCCAAAACCACCAGCTGTCCGCAGGCGCCGTCGATGTCGCGCCCGAGGTTCTGGCGGACCGTGGACTTGTAGCCGCCGGCGAGCAGGCGCGCCTGGAACTCGCGGGCGTCGCGCTCCTCGGTCGGCTTATGCTGCGTGTCGGTCTGATTGAACACGATGAGGTTCACGTGAAGCAGCTCCTTCGGACCCACGCCGTCGAGCCATTTCACCAGCGCGTCGGCGTCCTGGGGGCGGTCGTTCTCCCCCTTGAGCAGGACGTACTCGAAGAAGATCTTGCGGTTCGTCGAGCCGATGTACTCCTTGAGCGCCGCGGCGAGCGCGGCCAGGTCGAAGGCCTTGTTCATCGGCACGAGGCGCGTGCGCAGGTCGTCGGTCGCGGCGTGAAGCGAGATCGCGAGGTTGACCTGCGGGAAGTCCTTGCCGAACAGCGCGATCTTCGGCGCGACGCCCGACGTAGACACCGAGATGTGGCGCGCTCCGATCGCGAACTGCTTCTGGTCGAGGAGCGCCTTCAGGCTCGCGGAGACCTGCTCGTAGCACGCGAAGGGCTCGCCCATGCCCATGTAGACGACGTTATCCAGCCTGCCCGGGAGGGCCTTCTTCGCCATGTACTGCCGCCAGAACAGGACTTGATCCGTTATTTCTTCCGGCGTGAGGCTCCGCTTCAGTCCCATCAATCCCGTCGCGCAGAAGGTGCAGGCGACCGCGCAGCCGACCTGCGAGGAAATGCAGGTGGTCCAGCGCGTCTCGCTCGGCCTCAGCAGCACGGTCTCGACGACGGAGCCGTCGGCCAGGTCGAGCAGGGCCTTGTGCGCGCGGCCGTCGCCGGAGACGTCCACGCGCCGCTCGCGCACGCACATCAGGGGCGCCTTCTCGGCCAGGGCCCGGCGCGTCTCCGCGGGCAGGACCGCGATCTCGTCGTAGGAGGAGACGGCCCGGACGAAGACGGCCTGGCGCACCTGCTCCCAGCGGAACTTGGGCAGGCCGAGGGCCGTCAGGGCCGCCTGGACCTTGGCCGAATCCACTAGTAGGTGAGCTCCCGGACGTGCTTGTTGTCGAGGAGCAGGCGCACGACGTTCTTCTGCTCGAGGCGCGGGCCGGCGACGTACCACTCGCTGTAGTACAGGTTCGCCCGCTTCATCAGCTTGCGGCGCAGCACCTTCACGTCGGAGTTGCGGAAGATGGTCTTGATCTGCTCGAGGCCGTCGTCGTCGAGGTCCGAGGTGATCTTGAACGTGTGCCGCTGGCGCAGCTCGTCGATCATCGTGTCGAGGTGCGGGAACACGCCCTGGACGACCAAGGTCATCACGGCGGCCGCCGCCGCGAGCGAGTAGTAGCCGAAGCCGACGGTGACGCCGATCGCGGCGACGACCCAGATCGTGGCCGCCGTCGTCAGCCCGGTGACGTGCTCGCCCTCGCGCATGATCGCGCCCGCGCCGAGGAAGCCGATGCCGGAGACGATCTGCGCGGCGATGCGCGTCACGTCGGTGCCGACCGCGTCGGCGAGCAGGCGGGAGAGGATCGCGAACAGGCAGGAGCCGACGCAGATCAGGATGTTGGTGCGCAGGCCGGCGGCCTTGTCGCTGAGCTCGCGCTCGAGGCCGATGAAGGCGCCGAGGGCGAGGGCGACGGTGAGGCTAAGCAAGTCCTGGGCGTACGGCGTCATGGCTCCTCCGTGAACCGGCGAGAACGAGTTCCGCCGCGCGGCGCCCCGACTTCACCCCGTCGGGCAGCCCCACGCCGTTGAACGAGGCCCCGGCGAGGATGAGGCCCTGGTGGCTCTTCAGGCACGAGCTGATTCGGTCGAGGCGGCGCGCGTGGCCGACCTCGTACTGCGGGTTGGCCTTGATCCAGCGCGTGGTCTTCTGGGCGAGGGGCGCGGCGCCCTTCAGGCCGAGGACCTTGTCGATGTCGGCGCGCACGCGCGACTCGAGCCGGGTGATCGCGCCCTCGGCGTCGCCCTCCCGCCCCGCCCCGCCGATGAAGGCGCGGACGGTGGTCCGGCCGGGGACCGCGCGGCCGGGGAATTTCGCCGAGGAGTACGTGCCGGCCGTCACGACCAGCCCCTCTCCCTTGGGGGCGAGGAAGCCGAAGCCCTTGGGCCGCACCGGCACGTCCTTGTCGTCGTAGATCAGCACGGAGGTCGCGGTCGACGAGAACGGGATCTCGCGCAGTCGCATCGACAGCTCGGGGTCGAGGCCCTCGATGACGTCGGCGAGCGCGGACGCGGGCAAAGCGGAGATCACCGCGTCGGCCTCGAACACGGCGTTCGGGGTGACGACCTCCCAGTGCCCGTCGCGGCGGCGCACGGCCTGAGCGGGGCAGTCGGTCCGCACGCTGCGCGGCGGCAGGCGGCGCGCCAGGGCGTCGACGGCCTTGGACAGGCCGCCCTTCAGCGTCACGAACGTCGTGAGGCCGTCCTTGCGCGGGGCGCGCTTGGTCCCGAGCCAGCCGAGCCACATCGACTTCACGAGCCCGCCCTTCTTCTCCATGTCGAGCAGCTGCGGGAAGGTGCTCTTGACGCTCATGCGCTCGGGGTCGCCGGCGTAGATGCCGGCCAGCATCGGGCCGACGAGGCGCTCGAGGGCCTCCGGGCCGAGGCGGCGGCGGGTGAAATCCGCCAGGGACTCGTCGGCCCCGTCCTTGCGCGCGGGACGCAGCGGCTCGAGGGCCATGTGCAGCTTCGCGGCCGGGGTGAACAGGGAGCTGAGCGCGAACGGCAGCAGGCGCGTCGGCGCGATCAGATTCATGCCCGCGGGCATCGGGACGAAGCGGCCTCCGATCAGGATGTCGAAGCCGGCGTCCGGCCCGGTGCCGGTGATCTCGCCCTCCAGGCCGAGCTCGCGCACGAGCTCGAGCATCTCGGGCTTGGTGGTGAGAAAGCTGTCGGGGCCGGCCTCGAACACCTGCCCGTCGAGCGTCTCCGAGCGGATCTTGCCGCCGAGGACCGGCGCCGCCTCGAGCAAGGTGACCTCGAACGAAGGCCCCTTCTTTGAGAGCTCATAGGCGGCCGTGAGCCCGGCGATGCCTCCGCCGAGAACGACGACCCGCTTCGCCTGTTGCGGTCTTCCGGGTCTCATGTCCGGCTGAACTCGTGGACCCAATCCGCGACCATCTTGACGGTGTCGACGGGAGTGGTGGGCAGGATGCCGTGCCCCAGGTTGAAGATGTGGCCCTTGCGGCCGCCGTTGCGGTCGATGATGTCCTTGACCGCGGCCTTCAAGGCCTTCTTGCCCGAGAACAGGAGGATCGGGTCGAGGTTGCCCTGCACGGCCTTCTTGCCGATGCGGCGCCGCGCGACGTCCATATCGATGCGCCAGTCCACGCCGATCACCGAGCCGCCGGCCGAGGCGAAGTCCTCGAGGAAGCCGTTGGTGTCGGTGCCGAAGGAGATCACGGGCACGCCGGACTTCTCCAGGCGGTCGAGGATCCACTTCGAGTGCGGCCGCACGTGGCGGCGGTACTGGTCGGGCGAGAGCACGCCGATCCACGAGTCGAAGAGCTGGACGGCCTGGGCGCCCGCCGCGACCTGGGCCTCGAGGTATTCCGCCGTGACCACGCGGACCTTGCGCATGAGGAGGTCCCAGAGGTCCGGCCGGTCGGTCATCATCGCCTTGGTGAGCTTGTAGTGGTCGGAGTGGCCGCCCTCGATCATGTAGCTGGCGACGGTGAACGGGGCGCCGGCGAAGCCGATCAGGCCCACCTTCCCCTCGGTCTCGCGGCGAATCAGCTTGACCGCCTGGAACACGCAGTCGAGCTCGGCCGCCGCGTCCTTGACCTTCAGGCGCTTGATGTCGGCCTCGGTGCGCACGGGGTTGGAGATCGTCGGGCCGGGCGCGAAGCGCAGCTTGAGTCCCATGGGCTCGAGGACGAGCAGGATGTCGGCGAACAGGATCGCGGCGTCGATGGGCAAAGCGCGCACGGGCTGGAGCGTCACCTCGCAGGCGAGCTCGGGAGTCTTGGCCAAAGCGAGGATGGAGTGCGTCTTGCGCAGCTCCCGGTACTCGGCCATGTAGCGGCCCGCTTGACGCATGAACCAGACGGGGGTCGCGTCGACGGGCTGGGAGCGGCAAGCGCGCAAAAATCTGAGTTTTTCGCTGATCATGCCTACATAATACATCTTAGACCGGGGCCCTGTTCAGGCGCTTGGTGCCAGGCCTCCCATTATCCCATTACTCTCC
>JAMPYD010000215.1 GCA_023700845.1 Elusimicrobiota bacterium
AGGCGTGCGGGTCGTCGCCGTCGCCCCCGGCTTCAGCGAGACCGCCATGACCGCGGAGATCCCCGAGGCGCAGCGCGCGGGCATCAAGAAGGACGTGGCCCTGGGCTCCTTCGGCGCGCCCGAGGCCGTCGCCGAGACCGTCTGGCACGCCATCGAGAACCAGTACCTGACCGGCGCCGTCATCGCCGTCGACGGAGGCATGGCGCTGTGATCGATCCGGACGCGATCTTCGACCTGCTTTGGGAACACTGGGCGTACGCGCTGGCGGCGTGCGTCGTCGCGGCCCTCGTCGCCTGGTCCTATCGGGGCTCCCCGCTATGAGCGACCTCACCGCCGCCGAGGTCCTCAAGCTCGTCCCCCAGCGCCCGCCGATGCGCTTCATCGATCAGATCCTCGAGATCGACAAGCAGCACGTGCTGACGAAATACACCTGGAAGGACGAGGACTGCGCGGGGCACTTCCCCGGCAACCCCGTCGTGCCCGGCGTGAAGATGGTGGAGATGGCGGTGCAGACCTCGGTCGTCGCCTGGGCCATCTACCTGATGGGCGCCAAGGCCGGCGAGGAGCGCCTGGCGGAGCTGGTCAACCTGTTCACCCACGTCGACAAGGGCTCTTTCAAAAAGATGGTGCGTCCCGGCGACACCTTGGTCTGCCGCGCGCAGTTCGGCAAGGACGGATTTTTCCGCGACGGCAAGCTCGTGGCCGAGACCGAGATCAAGTTCCTCGGCGGGCCGAAGGACGGAGAGGCCGCGTTTTCCGGCGTCGTCTCCGGGCTGTGGATCCCCAAGGATTCGGAGAAACTGAAATGAGCCGATTTCCCAAGCGCGTCGTCATCACGGGCATCGGGGCGGTCGCCCCGAACGGCCTCGGCGTCGCCGACTACTCCGCGGCGCTGGCCGCCGGCAAGTCCGGCATCGCCCACCACGAGGAGCTCAAGGCGCTCAACTTCGCCTGCCAGATCGGCGGCAAGCCCCCCGTCGGCCCCGACGAGGCCGAGGCGCTGATCACCGGCCCCGACCTCGCCAAGCTCAACGAGGCGATGGTGTACGCGACGATGGCCGCCGTCGAGGCCGCCCGCATGTCCGGCACGGCCGTGGACCTCAAGAAGGGCTACAACGAGACCCACGTCGACTGGGACACCGGCGCCATCATCGGCTGCGGCATCGGCGGCATGGACACGATGTTCGACGAGCTGGCGCCCGTGATGAACGCGGCGGCCGAGCAGGACCCGGGCATGGGCTGCCGCCCGATGGGCACCGACATCGTCCCCAAGATCATGGAGAGCTCGGTCTCGGTCGCCGTGGGCAAGTTCCTCGGATTGGGCGGGCAAACGACGACCAACTCCTCGGCCTGCAACACGGGCACGGAGGCGATCTTCGAGGCCTTCAAGCACATCCAGATGGGCTACGCCGAGTCGATGTACGCCGGCGGCGCCGAGGGGACCCACGCGGGGACCTGGTCGGGCTTCGACGCGATGCGCGACGTCCTCTGCTCCAAGTTCAACGACCGCCCCGAGAAGGGCTCCCAGCCGATGGGCGCCGGCGCCTGCGGCTTCGTCCCCTCCGGCGGCGCGGGCGTTTTGCGCCTCGAAACTCTGGAACATGCACAGAAGCGCGGCGCAAAAATCCTTTGTGAAGTCGTCGCGGCCTACGCCAACTCCGGCGGCCAGCGCGACGGCGGCACGATGACCTTCCCCAACCCGGACGGCGTCATGCGCTGCATCCGGCAGGTGCTCAAGGACAGCGGCGTGGACCCGAAGCGGATTTCGCTGATCAACGGGCACCTGACGTCGACCGGAGCCGACCCCCGGGAAGTGGGGAGCTGGATCAAGGCGCTGGAGCTCCCGCTCGACAAGTTTCCCCTCATCCAGTCCACGAAGTCGATGATCGGACATTCGCTCGGAGCGGCGGGAGCCCTCGAGTGCGTGGCCGTGGTCGACCAGATCGTCAAAGGATACGTGCATCCCTCGATCAACAGCGAGGACGTGCACCCGCAGATTCCGATCGGAAACAGCATCCCGCATCAGATGGTGAAGAAGGAATTGGAGTACGTCATCAAGGCGTCCTTCGGATTCGGCGACGTCAACGGATGCGTCTTGTTCAAACGCTGGGACGGAAAATAATAGAATCGTTCGATAATCGGAGGAACACACTTACATGGCATTCATGAGAAAGCAGGCGGTCGTCGAGGCGGTCGACGTGAACACGCTCACCCCGGAGGACACGGAGAAGCGCATCACGGCGGGCGTCAAGAAGTACGCCACCAACGAGGCGAACTACGCCGCCGCGGACGCGAACACCCCCTACCTCGGCCACATCGTGGGCATGGGCATCGAGTCCTCCAACCTCGCCGACATCACCATGTCGATCGAGCGCCAGTTCCTCACGAAGATGACGACCAAGACGCCGGTGTCCGAGGGCTCCGCGGAGTACAAGCTGACCGCGGGCGAGCTCGGCAAACTGCGCATCTTGGACGGGCAGGACGCCTTGGCCGCCACGCCGGGCCTGTCGGTCAAGATGCTGATGGACCTCGGCCATATGCCGAAGAGCGACGCCTACCTCGAGAAGGTCATGTCCTTCGCCTACGTGATGGCGACCGGGGACGGCTGGAAGATGGCCGACGCCCTCAAGAAGATGGCGGGCAAGGCGGACAAGCTCGCCGGCGCGGAGCGCTCCGAAGCTCTCGCCAACCTCAAGACCCTCGTCGCGCAGGCCAAGGACTACGACGCCCTGCTCGCCGACGCCTCCAAGCTGGCGGCGTCCAAGGCGAAGGCCTACACCAACGACAAGGCCGGCTTCGACGCGCTGACCACCGAGCTGAACCTGACCCTCGACAAGATCAAGGGCGTGTCCGCCGGCGGCGACGCGGCGGCGATCGCCAAGCTCCGCGGCGAGGAGGCCGAAATCAGGACGCGTCTTAAAATGAGCGCCGCGAAGCTTCGCGTCTCCCAGGAAGTGTCCGAGGCCGCCGGCAAGCGCCGCGCGATCGAGGACGCCCAGGTCTCCAAGGTCCGCGCCGCCCTTCAGGAGGCCGTTTCGCTGGCCGAGAAGCTCTCCGAACGATGCCCCTGGAGGCGGAGGAAGTCGAAGCCCTCCGCCTCCAGTGGGCGCTCAGCCGCGCGCTCGTGGTGCCCGTGTCGCTCGTGGTCGCCGCGGTCGCGCGGCTTCATTTCCGGTACCGCCTCGACCCGGACATCGACCGCATCCGCGCCGAGATCTGGGCCAAGCTCGACGCGCACGACGGCCCCGTCATCTGGGCCGCCAACCACCTGACCCTCATCGACAGCTTCCTCGTCTACTGGGCGGTGTTCCCGACGAGCCGCCTCATCGAGGACCGGCGCATCCCCTGGTCCACGCCGGAGTACACCAACTACTACAAGCTCGGCGGCCCGGTGCAGAGCGCCTTCATCCGCGGCCTTCTTTATCTCTGCCGCTGCATCCCGTTTCTCCGCGGCGGAGAGGACGCGGCCTCCGAGACCTGGCGCCAGAAGGCCTTCGACAAGTGCGTCTGGGTCCTCAAGGAAGGCGGCGCCGTGTTCGTCTACCCCGAGGCCGGACGCGCGCGCTCGGGCTGGCTCGAGCCCAAGCGCCCGAAGGACTTCCTCGGCAAGCTGGCCCTCGAGGTCCCCTCCTCCAAGTTCCTGTGCGTGTACCTGCGCTCCGACCGGCAGATCTCGACGACCGCCGCCCCGCCGCGCGGCGACCGCCTGCGCTTGGTCGCTGACCTGATTGAAGGCAAGCTCCCCGAAGAAACGACTGCCCGTGCCATTAGTCAGCGACTGTTCGACCGGCTGGCCGCGATGCAGCAGGAGTGGTGGAAAGGCTCCGACATGGCCCGCAACTGCGGCGGCAACGACGTCGTCGACCTCAAGGGCCCGCTTCTGCGGGAGAACTTCTCCGACGATCTCACCGAGGCGGATCAGGAATGGCTCGAGCGTCACCTCACGAAGAAGGAGCTCGCCGCGCTTTCCGCGCTCGGCCCCGAGGGCCTGTTCCGCGGCTTCTGGCGCTACTTCTGCGCCAAGGAGGCCTGCCACAAGGCCCTCGGCCGCGCCGTGATCGTGGTCCCCAACGGCGCCTTCCGCGAGATCGAGGTGGACCTGTTCCGCCGCAAGGCCACCCACATTCCGTCGGGGCTACAGCTGGATATTCGATTCACCGACGACGACGAGGACAAGCTCCACTGCGTCGCGGTCCTGCGCGGCGGCTACGTCGGCGACGAGCAGACCGAGGGCGACGTCCTGTGGTCGGTGGGCGAGGTCCCCCAAGGAACCTCGCCCGGCGCCTTCGTGCGCGACCTGGCGCTCGACATGATCGCCGCCTCCAACGACGAGATCGGCAGCGCGTGGAAGCTCGCCCTGACCGAGGACAGCGGCCTGCCCGGCGTGCTGTGGAAGGGCGCCCCCCAGGACTGGAGCCTGTCCCTGTCCCACTCCGGCCGCTACGCGGCCGCGAGCTTCATGATCTCCTAGGCCGCTGCCTCCCCGAGCTTCCTAATATTACCCGCCGGACGGCCGGTCTGTTGCACGACGGAAGGCCTAGGCTCCGTGGGGCCGAAGGTCGCATATTCCAGCTCATATGTTCAAAACAGGGACCCCGTTATAATAACCCTATGAAGAAACTCCTCCTCCTTCTGCTGGCGTTCCACCCGGCGCTCGCCCTCGCCGGGGTCACCAAGTCG
>JAMPYD010000216.1 GCA_023700845.1 Elusimicrobiota bacterium
AGCCGGACTCTGACCGCGGCCCCGCCGCCCGGGCGATGATCGAGGATTTCCTGGCGGCCGGCATGGCGGCCCTGCTGCTCCATGGCCCGGACATGCGCATCGTCTACGATCGGGCGCGGTATGCCGAGGTCGCGCCGGACGACATCGAGGCCGCCTACCGGTCCGAGCGTTCGCGGGACGCCGAGGAGCTGCGGCGGCTCGGCGCCATCGGGGAGGATTTCGCCTGACGGCCGAGCAGGCGCGCGAAAACGAAGGCCGCGATGCACAGGCCCGCGGCCGGCAGCAAGGAAAGCAGAAGCGGAATTAACGGCGAGTGCGGCTTCGCGCGCTGCCCGACGATGCGGGCCCGCTCCGGCTCCCCGGGCGGGTGCTCGGCGATTACCTCGCGGCCCGGATCGAGGCAGACGCCGGTCTGATAGGAGACGCCGGAGCGCCGCGCTCCCGTTCGGGCGTCGGTGAAGGCGAAATAGTGCTTGAAGATCGGCGTGCCCCGGCCCCCGCCTTGCCGGCGCGGAGGCCCGCCGACGTCGTGCTCGGTCCTCTCGCAGTACTCGACGCGGGCGGTGACGGTCTCGACGCGCCGGTAGCGCCAGCCCGAAAGGTCGGCGTCGACGAGGAATATCCAGGCGAAGACACCGCTGAGGGCGGCGAGCCCCCAGGCGAACCCGGCGTCGGCGGTGCCGAAAAGCGCGCGGAACACGCTAATTTTCGCCGGCATCACGCTCAGGATAGGACCAAACCGCCGCGGCGTCAAGAGCGGCTCGTCCGGCCTCTGCACCGGTGCGAGGCCGGGCGCGGGGCCCAATGGGCCCGAAATCAGGGCCGAACGGCCCTCGATGCAAGCCGGCGCCCGCCGTATCCTTGGGATATGAACATCACGGCATTCGTCGCGGCGTTGTGCTTGATCGCGGGTCACGCGCGGGCCGAATCGGCGCTGCAGGGCCTGAAGGCGATGGCGGGCGAGATCGGCGCGGCGGTTCAGGCCCCGACGCCGCGCTTGGTGGAGGCCGCGGCCCGCGGCACGGACGCGGCCGGGATCGAATGGCGCGAAAGGCACCGCGGCGGCGTGGCGGGGGTCTACAATCCGAGGACGGGCGCGGTCGAATGGCGCGAAAGGCATCGCGGCGGCGTGGCGGGGGTCTACAACCCGAAGGCGGGCGCGATCGAATGGCGCGAACGGCATCGCGGCGCCGTGACGGGGGTCTACAACCCGAAGACGGGCGCGATCGAATGGCGCGAGAAGCACCGAGGCACCGTGGCGGGGGTCTACAATCCGAGGACGGGCGCGATCGAATGGCGCGAGAGACACCGCGGCGGCGTGGCCGGGGTCTACAATCCGAAGACCGGCTCGGTCGAGTGGCGCGAAAAGCACCGCGGCAGCGTCGCCGGGGTCTACGACCCTCGGACCGGCTCGGTCGAGTGGCGCGAAAGACACCGCGGCGGGATCAGCGGAGTCTGCACTCTGGCGGGTTTCGAAACGCTGGCCTCCTCCTCGTTCGGCTATGGTTACGATGACGACGACGATTGAGCTTTAGGCGGCCGGCGGCGGACGGCCCTCCAGAGATGGAGGGCTTTCTTTTATTCTAGACTTCACCGCATGAAGATCGCCGACGAACGCCTCGAGCCGCGACTGCGCGAGACCGCGCTCATCGTCCTGCGCCGTCATCACATCGGCGAGGACGACCTGACGCTCGAGAAGAACGAGCCCCACGAGCCGCCCTCCTGCCTCATCAAGGGGCATCGCGTGCGCGTGGAGGTCGACGACGGTTCGGTGGCGTTCCGGGTGATGTCGGGGCGCTGGAGCGGCCGTCGCGTCGACTACCCGACCGCCGGGGCCTTCGTCGCCGCCTTCGAGGAAGAGCTCAACGGCGCGTTGTCGGGCGGCTGACGGGCCCGACCTTCTACCGTCGGGGCGCTTCGGATGTCCGTCGCCGCTTGAGCTCGATCCGCGCGCCGCTTTCCGTGCTCACCGGGACGTCGGCGATCTTCTCGAAGTTCGAGAAGGGGACCGCGAAGAAGCCGGGGGCGCTCTGCGTGACCGCGGAAGGGACGAGATTGCATGAGGCCAGGGTCTCCTCGCACTCGAGGAAGATCCTCAGGACATGGTCGCGGCCGCCGATCTTGGTGGAGGCGTCCGCCTCGAGCCCCGCGAAGAACGGGCCCGGGATGTCGGGCTGGACCATGCCGGGAGACATGAACCCGGCCTTCGTCCTCCGCCAATCGCCGGCGGGCAGAGGGAGCTCCGGACCGAGCGTCGTCCCGTCGTCGAGCGCGATCGTCCACGCGAAGCCGCGCAGGTCGACCGCCCGCTGGAATTCGGAGAACTCCTCCATGTCGAAGGCCGCGTGAAGCGTCCCGGCCGTCCCGCCCACTCGGACCCTGGCGTCGAAGGCGTACGAGAACACCCGCGGCGCGATCGGGCCCGGCTGAGCGGAGATCTTCCGGAAGGAGCAGGCGATCGTCTTGGAATAATCCGAGCTCTTCCGGAGCGTCAGCGTCCCGTCCGCGTCGACGGAGAGCTGCAGTCTCGCCGGCAGGTAGGTTTTGGATTCTCGCACCTCGCGCCCCCTGCGCATGCCCGTGACCGTCTCCTGGTATAGGTCGAGGCGTCCGCCGTTCGACGCGGCGCGGCTGACCGTCGCGCGGATGTAGGATTCGTATCCTCCGAAGCCCGGGTCGCGATGGAAGACGCGGGACCGTCCCTCGCCCATGAAGTGAAAGGTCGGCCTGAAGGAGAGCTCCGCGTCGCTCCAGAGGCCCAAGGCTCCGTCTTCGAAGCGGCCGTAAACGGTCATCGGGCAGTCGAGCTGGGGCGAGTCCATCCGGAAGGTCCCGAGCGCCGCGCTCACGTCGGTCCCGTCGATGAGAGGCTTGCGGGCGGCGAGCCGGCTTTGGAGGTCTTCGGGGATCGTTCCGAAGTCCTCGGCCGAGTGGGCGGAAACGGGGAGGAGGAGCAGGGCCGTCAGGAAAGCATGTTTCATGGGATCAGTATGCCTGTCGGACGCGCGGGGCGTAAGAGGCATTCGGACCCGTCGGAGGGGGACAAAGGGCACTGACCGACCGCGTTGTTAATCCAGCGCCGGCGCTAGAAACGGCTCTTGGGCAGGACGCCGCGCGGGTTCAGCGCGACCTGAGAACGCCGCAGCTCGAAGTGGATGTGCGGCCCGGTGGAGCGCCCGGTGTTGCCCAGCAGGGCGATCACCTGACCCTGCTCCACCTTCTCGCCCAGCTTGACCTTCAGCGATTGGTTGTGCGCGTAGAGCGTGGTGACCTGGGCGTCGTGGCGGAGGATGACGACGTTGCCGTAGCCGCGCATGCGGTTGTTCGCGTAGAGGACCTCGCCGGCCGCGGAGGCGTACACGGGCTCGCCCTCGTCGGCGGCGATGTCGATGCCCTCGTGCGGCCGGCGCCAGCGGTGGCCGAACTCGGAGCTGACGATCCCCGCGGCGAGCGGCCAGCGGTAGTCGCCCCGGTAGGCCGGCAGCTTCGGATAGCGTTTCCCGATCACGCGCTTCACCGAGCCGGAGGGGAGGTCCCCGCCGTCGTTGTGCATCTGGTAGTACGCCGTCTTCGCCGCGTAGTAGCCGAAGTCCTTCACGAGCCCGCCGGCGACGACGACGGTGCTGACCGCGACCTTGGTGGCGATCTTGGCGGTGCCGTAGGTCAGCTTCGCCGTGCCCTTGACCACCTTCCCGGCCGTGCGGCAGCCGGTCAGGCACAGGGCGGCGGCGGCGACGGCCCAGAGGAGGCGAGGCATCGACGAGAGGATATACTCCGTTCGCGGAAAAGTCCAGACGCGATCCGGGCCTAGTGCGGCGGCGGCCTCAAGACGGGAATGAAGAGAAGGTCGAGCGAAGGCCGGCCGTCGGCCGCGGCCTCCCACCGGATAAAGCGCCAGAGGAACGAGAACCGTCTCGAGCCGTCCCCGCGCCGGTCCCAGGAGATGAACGGGACGCAGTCGATCGACCGCGCCGCCCCTTCGCGCCGGTCGTCCCAGACCTTCCAGAGCACGCGCGTCCGGACGAGGGGAGGACCGGCCGCCGTCGTCGTCGCGCGGCGCTCGAACAGCCAGCCCAGGACGCGGAACGACGATTCCTTGCGCCCGGGCCCTTCCTTCACGACGCGGCTCCAGAAGGGGAAGAACCGGTTCTCGCGCGCCGTGCCGCTCGAAGTGAGATGAATCCACGGGGCGACCCAGAGATCCCTCGCGCCGCCGTCCGCGGTCCAGGAGAAGAACGGCAGGACCCGGACGACGCGGCGCGATCCGCGGCGCGAGAACTCGGCGAGAGGGGGAAGGATCTGGAGGCCTTCGCCTTCCGGCGTCCAGTCTTTATGGGCGGCGATGAGGCCCCAATTCTTGAATCCGACCGGTCCGTGCCTGGAGGAGTAGAGAGGCGTCAGCAGCAGCCGCTGCCGCGAGTCGTGATAGTAGAGCGGAAGGAGGTGGCTTTGCCGGTCGGCCCCTCCCCAGCGGGCACGGGCCAGGCCCGCGAGGGCCCAAACGTCTTTTTCCCCGGCGCCCCAGGCGATGGAGCTCAGCAGGGGGGCGACGATCCACTTCGTGGACTCCGGCGTTCTGAGCCGCGAGGCCAGCAAGGTCACCACGGTCCGCGCGCCGGTCCGCCGGTCCTCGCGCCGGTAATAAAAGGGAA
>JAMPYD010000217.1 GCA_023700845.1 Elusimicrobiota bacterium
CCGACGCGGCGCTGCGTGGAATACGAGCGCGCGTTCCTCGCGGCCGTCGGCGGCGGCTGCGGCTCGCCCGTCGCCGCGCACGCGCGGCTCCAGTCCGGCGGCGTCCTGCTCGAGGCCTTCTACGCCCACGAGGGAGAAGCGAGCGGCAAGCGCGTTGCCGGGCTGTGCGCCGACGACGCGCGCCGCGAAGCGTTCGTCTCGGACCTCGCCGCCCAAGCCAAGAAGCGGTGAAAAAGATCGTCGGCGCGCCCGGCTCCGGGGCGCGCGCGTACCTCGCCCGTCAGATTCTTCAGGGCGAGCCTCCCGCCGGCGTCGAGGCCCCGAAGGGCCCCCTCGTTCTCGTCCTGCCCGACGCCGACGCCGTGGAGGACGTCGCCGACGCGGTCAAGGCGCTCGCTCCGCTGTTCGGGGGGAAGGCCGAGGGCGCCGCCGTGTTCGGCGACGACGCGCGCGAGCGCCTGGCCTCGCTCGAGCTCCTGCGCGGCGGGACGCGCCTGGCGCTCGCCACGCCCGAGGGCCTGCTCGCCTCGGCCCCGGGGCGGGCCGACTTCTCCGCGCGCACCGTGCGCTTCCGCGCCGGCGACTTGAGCCCCCGCGACAGCGCGATCGACGCGCTGGCCGCCGCCGGCTATCAGCGCGTCGAGTTCGTCGAGAGCCCCGGCGAGTTCGCGGTGCGCGGCGCCGTCCTCGACTTCCACGCGCTGGAGCCGGCGGTCGCCTACCGCGTGCTGTACGACGAGGACCGCGTGGCGTCGATCCGCCCGTTCGATCCGATCTCCCAGGAGCCCCAGGCCGTCATCGCCCAAGCCGTCGCCACCCCCGCCGAGGAGCCGCAGGAAGGCGCCCGCGTCTTGGACTGGCTGACGGAGGGCGCCCTGTGGCTCGTCGGCGAAGGCGTCCAGGTCGAGGTCCCGGAAGGCGTGCCGAGCCTCGGCCTCGCGCGGGGCGCGGCGACGGATCCGGAGGAGAAAGATTTCGGGGCGCGGGCCGTCGGCCCGTTCGGCGGCGACCCGAAGAACGCCTGGGCCGAGATGAAGCGCGACGCGGAGCGCGCCCAGAAGGTCGTTCTCTTCAGCCTCAACCACGGCGAGGACGCCCGCCTGCAGGAGATCCTCTCGGAGGAGATTCCCGGGGTGCCGGTCCAGTTTTTGATCGGGCCGCTGCGCGAGGGGTTCCGGCGCCCGCAGTCCGAGCTGGCGGTGTACGCGACCTCCCAGATTTTCGAGCGCGACTGGCGAGGCGTCGGCCGCTGGAAGCGCTTCGCGGCCAAGGGCGCCGGCACCACGCGCTGGCGGGAGCTCAAGAACGGGGACTTCGTCGTCCACCAGGACTACGGCGTGGCCCGCTACCAGGGGCTCGAGCCGATCTCGGTTCCGGGGCACGGCCCCCAGGACTGCGTGAAGCTCGAGTACCGCGGCTCGGACCGGCTCTTCGTCCCGCTCACGGAGTTCGACCGCGTGCAGAAGTACGCCGGGGCCGAGGGAAAGCGCCCGCGCCTCTCCTCGCTGGATACGCGGACCTGGGAGGAGGTCAAGCGGCAGGTCGCCGAGGGCGTGCGCGACCTGGCCGAGGAGCTGCTGCGCATGCAGGCGCGCCGCGCCGCCAAGCCCGGTTTTAGTTTCCCGCCCGAGTCCCTTCTAGAACGCGAGTTCGCCGACGGCTTCCCCTACGAGCCGACCGAGGACCAGGCCCGCGCCATCAAGGAGACGCTCGAGGACATGATGACGCCACGGCCGATGGACCGGCTCGTCGTCGGCGACGTCGGCTTCGGCAAGACCGAGGTGGCGATGCGCGCGGCGTTCAAGTGCGCGATGGGGCTCAAGCAATGCGCGGTGCTGGCGCCGACGACCGTCCTCGCCGACCAGCACTTCCGCACCTTCTCGCGGCGCATGGCCGGCTTTCCCGGGCGCCTGGCGATGATGACCCGCTTCCAGACCAAGGCCGAGCAGAAGGCGATCCTCAAGGACCTCGCGGCGGGGAAGGTCGACGTCGTCATCGGCACCTCGCGGCTTCTCCAAAAGGACGTGCGCTTTCACGACATCGGCCTCATCGTCATCGACGAGGAGCACCGTTTCGGCGTGACGGACAAGGAGAAGCTCAAGAAGATCCGCGAGAACGTGGACGTCCTCGCCCTGTCGGCCACGCCGATCCCGCGGTCCCTGCACCAGTCCATGACGGGCCTGCGCCAGATCTCCCTGATCCAGAGCGCCCCCGCCGGCCGCCAGCCGATCGTCACGCGCGTGGGGCCTTGGGACGAGCGCGTGATCTCGACGGCGATCGCGGAGGAGCTCGCGCGCGGCGGCCAGGTGTACTACGTCCACAACCGGGTGCGCTCGATGCCCGACACGCTCAAGCAGATCCGCGAGCTGTCCGGCGGCGCCCGCGTTTCCATGGTGCACGGCCAGATGAAGGGCCCCGACATCGAGAAGGCGATGTGGGACCTGGCCCAGCGCAAGTCCGACGTCCTGGTCGCCTCGAGCATCATCGAGTCCGGCCTCGACATCCCGAGCGTGAACACCTTATTGGTGGAGGACGCCCAGGACTTCGGCCTCGCCCAGCTGTACCAGCTGCGCGGGCGCATCGGCCGGGAGAAAAGCCGCGCGTTCTGCTATCTGTTCCACCCGCCCGACGCGGAGATGAAGGATCTCCCCGAGGACGCGATCAAGCGTCTCGACGCGCTGAAGGAGTTCGGCGCGCTGGGGGCGGGCATCAAGCTCGCGCTGCGGGACCTCGAGATCAGAGGGGCGGGGGACCTTCTCGGCGCCAAGCAGCACGGCTTCATGAACGCCGTCGGCGCGGATTATTACGCCCAGCTCCTCGAAAGCGAGGTGTCGCGCCTGCGCGGCAAGCGTCTCGAGGACGACGACCGGCCGGTGGAGGTGGACCTGCGCCTGCCGGCCTACATCCCCCAGGACTACCTGCCCGGCGAGATCGAGCGCCTGAAGATCTACAAGCGCGCCCTGCGCGCGACGCCCGACGAGGCCCGTGCCATTTTGGCCGAGCTCGAGCGGCTCTCCGGCCCCGCGCCCAAGCCCGTCGTGAACCTCTTCGCGATGCTGACCTTGCGCGCCGAGGCCCGCCGCGCGAAGGTGGCCGAGATCGCCGAGAAGGACGGCGCCGTCGAGCTGCGCTGGCGCGCCGACGCCCCGCCCCATCCCGACGCGCCCGCGCGCTGGCTCAAGGCCTTCGGCAAGCGCGTCTCCTTCGTGCCCTCGAACGAGGGCGACGCGGTGCGCCTGGAGCTCGGCGACAAGACCGCGATCGACGCCGTGCGCGAATTCCTGACCACCTAGCCCCCGGCTTCCGCTATTTCGCGGCTTTCGCCTTGGGCTGCACCCGTCCCGGGGGGCAATCCCCGATGCAGAGGCGCGGCCCCAGGACCTTGACGCTGGAGGCGACGGCGCGCAGCCAGGCGAAGCCCCGGTCTTTTTCCACGCCTTCCTCCGATTTGATCCTGGTGATTCCGAGTCGGACGCACTCGTCCTTCAGCATGAGGCGGGCGTAGAGGACGAAAGACTTCGACTTGGGCAGAAACGGCTTGTACTCGGTCTGCAGCTCGCGCCCGTCGGGGAGGTTTTCCTTGTCCGGGTAATCCGCATAGCCGCCCAGGCCGGAGCGCTCGACGCGCATGAAGTATCCGTCGGGCCCCTTGAGGTTGGTCCAGCCGCTGATGTCGTCGAACTTATCCACCGACCAGCCCTCGGGAAGCTCGAAGGAGATCCCTTCCTGGGTCTCCACGATTCCCCCGGGGACATGGGGTATGGGGGCGGGCTTGGCCTTGGGTTCGGCCTGGGCGTCCTCGGGGCAATGCTCCTGCGCGGCTTTCCGCCATTCCTGCCGCCGATTCGCCCTCGCGATCCGCGAATCGTCGTCGTCCTTGGGCGGAGGGTTGTCCTTCCAAATCCGGAGGGCGCGCTGATAATAGGCGCAGGACGCGGGCTTCTTGCCCGGCCCGAAAGGCGCCGCCGCGAGCGCCAAGCATGACTCGATATAGGCGCCCAGGTATTTCGGCGAGGCCTCGGTGAGCTTGGCCCGGCCCGCCTCGCACTCGGCGCGGGCGGTATCCTGGGTGCCGTAGATCATCTGAACGACGGTTTTCCCGAGAACGGCGAGCATCTCCTTTTCCTCGGGAGGCAGGGCCCGGGCGGGGCGGCAGAGCAGGATGAGCGTCAGGACGAGAACTCGTTTCATGAATCCCTCGCGGCGCGGCGCAGCGCAGGAAAGGGTAGCTTAAATAACGCGAAGTCCGGCGAACGGCGGCTCCGCCGGAAATGGTAATATGGGCGCGTCATGAAACGGGCCTATTTTGCCGTCCTCCTCGCCCTCGTATTCGCCGCCTGCCGCGGGGAAAAGGACCCCGTCGTCGCGCGCGTGGGCAAGCTCAAGATCACCCAGAGCGAGTTCCAGCGCAAGATCGGCGAGGTGTCCCAGGGCTATCAGGACTACGTCTTGTCGCCCAGCGGACGGCGGCAATTCCTGGATGTCCTGATCCGCGAGAAGCTCGTGCTGGCCGCGGCCCAGCAGTCCGACGTGCCGCGCTCGGCCGAATTCCGCGCCCAGCTCGAGAAGCTGCGTAAAGAGGAGGAGGAGCGCGTCCGCGAGGGCGGAGACTACCTCCTGACCTCGATGTGGATCGAGGACCTGCGCAAG
>JAMPYD010000218.1 GCA_023700845.1 Elusimicrobiota bacterium
AATTCTCGAACGCTCCCGAATTTGACGAATTTGCGTGCCTGACCCCGTTTATTTGACGAATTTGCGTGCCTGACCCCGTTTATACCGTTTAGAGGGTGTAGTCGACGCCTTTCTGGAGCTTGATCTCGATGGTGCCGTCGACGTCGTCGCCGGTGACCTTGAGGGCGCCGAGCTGCTCGGCCTTGGTGCGGGCGGAGAAGAGCTTGGACGAGGCCTCGGACAAGGTGTTCTGGGCCTCGTTCATGAGGCCGCCGTCGCGGGAGAAGAGGGCGAACAGGGCCGCGGTGGTGGCGACGGTCCGGGCGGAGCGGTAGGAGCGGCGCGCGTCCCAGTAGGCCTCGACGGCACGGGCCTTGTCGGTGAGCGGCTTGAAATTGGAGCTGTCGCAGGGGCAGGAGGGCTTGGGCTTCTCGACGGACGCCGGCTGGGGCGCGGCGACGACCTGGGCGCGGAGGGGGAGCGCGGAGGCAACGGTCAGGAACGCCACGGCGAGGGCGGTGATCTTCATGACCACAGGATACTCCGCCGGTCGCCTTCCGTCGGGGGCCGTCGGGCCTACCCCGGGCCCCGCGTAAGGCCTATTCCTTAACAGGACCGGCCTTGTCAGGTCCGCGCCCCTCCGCTATACTTGCGCTCATGAGCGGAATGACCTTTGTGGAGATGCTGAAGATCAGCATCGCGATGCCGATCCTGCTGGTGCTGTCCTTGGCGATCTTCGCGCAGGCCCTGGAGCGGATCTACTCTTACTGGTTCGCTCAAAAGATGCCGACCGCGATGTGGGAGCGGGTGCGCGACCGCCTCGAGGCGGGGGACAGGGCGGGCGCCGTCGCCATCGCCCGCCGCGACACGACCTTGATGGGCGAGGCCATCGCGCGGCTGATCTCTCTCGAGACGGCGAACACGGAGAAGCTCGTCGAGGCGTTCCAGCTCTACCGTCAGCGCCTGAGCCTCGGGCTCAACCGGCGCGTCGGCCTGTTCGGCACCGCGAGCTTCATCTCGCCGCTGATCGGGCTGATGGGCACGGTGCTCGGCATCATGCGCGCCTTCCACGACCTGTCCGCCGCCGGGGCGGGCGGGCCCGCCGTCGTGGCGGCCGGCATCTCCGAGGCGCTCGTCGCCACGGCGTTCGGCATCGGCCTGGCCGTCGTCGCGGCCCTGTTCTACAACTACTTCACGCTCACCGCGCGCCACCGCCTGAACACCGCCGACCTGTGGGTCCTGGAGATGGCGCAGCTGCTGGAGGACCATGGCGGGAAGCCCGTTTCATAAGGACGACGAGGCGGCGGCGATCTCCGACGTCAACGTCGTGCCCCTGGCCGACGTCTCGCTCGTGCTGCTGATCATCCTGCTCGTGCTCTCGCCGATGGCCGCCCAGTCCATGCTCAAGGTGCAGGCCGCCGCCGCGAAGGCCGAGGCCGCCCTGCCGACCCAGGTCGAGCTGCTGACGATGCGCGAGCCCGAGGCCGTGGTCGTGCTCGGCGTCACGGCGCTCGGCTTCGTCATGGACGGCCGCCTCATGGCCACCGGCTCCGAGCTCACCGAGTTCCTCAAGCTCAAGCTCTCCGTGCGCACCGACCGCAAGGTGTTCGTCTCGCCCGAGCTCGAGGTCGCACACGGTCAGGTCATCGCCGCCCTCGAGGCGGTGCAGGCCGCGGGCGGAACCGTCGCCCTCGTCCAGATCGCCGACCCGGAGGCGCGCTGATGGCCAAGTACGCGCTTCTGCGGATGAGGGCCAACACCCCGGAGCCGGAGCCCGTGACCGAGGTGAACATCATTCCCGTGATCGATATTTCTCTCGTCCTGCTCGTCATTCTGTTCGTGACGGCGCCGCTCTTGGCTTATCCGACGCTTCCCGTCGAGTTGCCCCCGGCATCGGCGCTGCCCAACCAGGAGCTGACCATCGCTTTGACGTACGCGCTCGACGGCCAGCTCTCCGTCCGCGCCGCCGCTTCGTCCTGGGACGCCGTCGCCGGCGACCTGCGCCGCGAGGTGGACAAGAAGAACGGCTCGATCGTCCTGATCCGCGCCGACAAGGCCGTGCCCTACAAGACCATCCAGCGCCTGATCGCCGTCGCCAAGTCCGCGGGGGCGGCGCAGATCGCGCTCGCGACGGAGCCGGTGAAGAAATGAGCGCCGCGCTGCTCCTCATCCTCGCCCTTCCCGCCTGGGGCGCCCCGTCCAAGTCCGAGCTCTCGCAGGACATGACGATCAAGGCCCGCGCCGCCGGCACGGCGGGCGTGCAGGTGGCGCCGCCGACCGCGTCGAAGCCCGTCATCGACGAGGTCCTGCGCTCGCTCTCGCTCGGCCGGGGCGCCGGCGCCCCGGCGGCGGAGCGCATCCGCACCGGCGGCGACGTGGCGCGCTTCCAGCGCCCGTTTCCGGAGCCGCCGTTCCTCGCGCTGTCGCCGGCCAACATCGTCGCCGTGTACGACGAGTGGACCTTCGAGATCCACGACAACGAGGGGGACATCGTCTGGAAATCGGACGGCGTCGGGATGCTCAACGAGAAGGTGGACTGGGACGGCGGAGGCCCCGACGGACGGCTTGCCGTCGTCGCGGGGCGCTCGTACCGCTACCGCTTCACGGGGCGGCGCGCCGGGCGCTCGTTCGTCGTCGAGAGCGACCCGGTGCCGCTGAAGTCGTTCACCCACCGCGAGTACGCGGGCGAGACGCGACTCGAGGCCGACGCCGCGCTGTTCTTCGAGGACGGGAAGGCCGGCTTCACCAAGGAGTCCGGCGCCTGGATCGACGCCCTGGCCGGCCGTCTGCGCCTGGGCGAGCCGCGCCCCGACGGGAACTACAAGGTAGAGCTCGCCGCGAAGGACGTGCGCGGCAAGGTCACGCGGGACCGCGCGAAGGCGCTCGCCAAGCGCCTGGCCAAGTCGCTCCTGGTGGCGCCCGAGCGCGTCGTCGTGAGCCTCATGCCCGCGACGCGCGGCGAGGCGGTGTCGGCCTTCCTGCCGCCCTCCAAGGGGCCGGCGCTGCGCGTCGAGTAGGCTAGCGGCGCGCGCCGTAAGGCTCGGAGGCGTTCCAGGGCGCGAACACGGGCAGCAGCAGCATCGCGGGAATGCCCGCCGCGATCGTGATGAGAAAGAACGCCGGCCAGCCCGTCGCCTCGGCGATTTTGCCCGCGGGAGCCACCAGCACGTCGCGGCTGAAGGCCATCAGGCTCGTCATCAAGGCGTACTGCGTCGCCGAGAAGCGCGGGCTGCACAGGCTCATGAAGAAGGCCCCGAAGCCCGCGACGACGAGCCCGGCGCAGAAGTTCTCGACGATGATGACGCCCACCATGACGGAGTAGTGCGGGTCGAGGGAGAGGACGTAGTAGCCGATGTTGCTGGCGAGCTGCAGCACGCCGAACACCCACAGGCAGCGGTTGATGCCGAGGCGATTGATCAGCGCCCCGCCGCACAGCGCGCCGACGATCGTCGCGAGGAGGCCGACGCCGCCTTGGATCGCGCCGACGGAGGTCTGGGAGAAGCCGGATTTGAGGAGGAAGGGCGTGGCCATGTTGCCGGCCATGGAGTCGGCGAGTCGGTAGAGGGTGATGAAGACCAGGATGACGACGGCGCGCCAGGCCGAGCGGGCGAAGAAGTCGCGGAACGGCTCGACGATCGCCTCGGTCATCGTCTCCGGGACGCGGTCGACGGGCGGCGGCTCCGGCGCCCAGACCGTGGCCGCCAGGCCGAGCGCCATGAGGGCCGCCATCGCCAGGTACACCGTGTTCCAGGTCACGCGGTCGGCGAGGATGAGGGCCGCCGAGCCGGTGATGAGCAGGGCCGCGCGGTAGCCGACGACGTAGATCGCGGTCCCGGCGCCCATCTCCCGGGTCTCCAGCACGTCGACGCGGTAGGCGTCGATCGCGATGTCCTGCGTGGCGGAGAGGAAGGCGACGCCGAGGGCGGTGAACGCGAACGCGAGGACGGCCGTGCGCGGGCTGCCGAAGGCGAGCGCGGCGATCGCCAGCGCCAGGGCCGCCTGGGAGATCGCCAGCCAGCCGCGGCGGCGGCCGAGGAAGGGGGGGCAGTAGCGGTCGATGAACGGGGCCCACAGGAACTTCGTGGAATACGGCAGGCCGACGAGGCTGAACAGGCCGATCGTGGCGAGATCGACCTTCTCGGCGGTCATCCAGGCCTGCAAAGTCCTGCTCGTCAGGAATAAAGGCAGCCCGCCGGCGAAGCCGAGGAGGCCGATGGCGGCCATCTTGCGCGAGGCGAAGACCCGCAGCCCGTCGATCTGGCTCATGCCGCAGTATATAACTGAATTTGGTAAAATAGGAAAATAATGTCCTACAAAAGCTCGTCTCACCCCATCACCCTCATCCCCGGAGACGGCATCGGTCCCGAAGTCGTCGCCGCCGTCCAGGCCGTCCTCGCCGCCGCCGAAGTGCCCATCACCTGGGAGGTCCGCCACGCCGGCGCCCGCGTCTTCAAGAACGGCGTCGCCTCGGGCGTCCTGCCCGACACCGTCGAGTCCATCCGCCGCACCCGCTGCGCACTGAAGGGCCCGCTCGAGACGCCGGTCGGCTTCGGCGAGAAGAGCGCCAACGTCACGCTCCGGAAATTCTTCGAGACCTACGGCAACATCCGGCCGGTGCGCGAGCTGCCCGGCATCCGCACGCCCTACTCGGGGCGCGGCATCGATTTC
>JAMPYD010000219.1 GCA_023700845.1 Elusimicrobiota bacterium
CGACGCCGCGCTTGAAGGCCGCGAAGGTGCCGCTTCCCGCGCGCCTGACCCGCGTGCCCCGCGCCCTCAAGAAGACCCCGGCCGTCCCGGCCCCGGCCGCCGCCTCCGCGCCGGCGATCATGACCGTCGGCCGCACGCCCCGTCCCATCCGTTCATTCTCCCGTCCAATAGGAAATCACGAGCCCCACGGCTCATCCCTGTTTTCAGGGAAAGGCTTTACTGTTGCGGCGGTTCAAGGCAACGGACGACCGTCGCATGGAGGGGTTATGCCGATCTTGACCATGGCCATCATGGCCTTCGCCGTCCTGTTCTTCATCCGCAGAGGCTGACGGCCCAACGGAGCGGGATTCTCGAGATCCAACGCAACAGCCATGCACCCTTCCGACACACGTCCGGCATTCCCGGCGCGGCGGCAATTAGGTAGGCTCCGGCCGTGACCGAAGCTCTGGCCGTTTTCTTCGTCAGCGGGCTGGCGATTCTCGCCGCGGGCACCGTCCTGACCCGCTGCGCGGACAAGATCGCCGAGCTGAGCGGGCTCGGGCGCGTGCTCGTCGGCAGCGTGTTCCTGGCCGGGGCCACTTCGCTTCCGGAGCTGAGCGTGGACCTGAGCGCCGTCCGACAAGGCAACCCCGACCTGGCGGCGGGCGACCTGCTCGGCAGCAGCCTGATGAACCTGCTCATCCTCGCCGTCGTCGACGCCGCGGGGTTCTCGCCGCGAAGGGCGTTCGGCGCCGACTCCCGTCAGCACGCGCTCTCCGCCCTTCACGCCCTGTTCCTCACCGCGTGGGTCGGGCTGGCGGCCGTATCCGGCGGCGGGCCGGAGTTCCTGGGGGCGGGCGCGTTCTCCTGGAGCCTGCTCGCCGTCTACCTGGTCGGGCTTCGCCTGACCTGGCTCGACCAGGATCTCGAGGACATCGCGCCCGAATCGACGCGGCCGAAGCCTCGCTTCACGCGGGCCCTGGTCCGGCCGATCCTCGGCTATCTCGCCTCCGCGGCGGTGATCCTTTTCACGGCGCCCCGCCTGGCGGAAGCCGCCGAGCGCCTGGCGGCGCTGAGCGGCCTCGGCCAGACCTTCGTCGGGACCACGGCGCTCGCCCTGGCCACCTCTCTGCCCGAGCTGGTCGCGACGATCACGGCCCTCCGCCTCGGGGCCCCGGACCTGGCCCTCGGGAACATCTTCGGCAGCAACGCCTTCAACATGGTCCTGTTCCTGCCGCTCGACTGGGCGTTCCCCGGGCCGTTCTTCGCGGCCGTGCGCCCCTACCACGCGCTCACCGCTTTCGCCGTCATCTCGGCGACCGCCCTGGGCGTGGCGGGGCAGGTGCTCAAGCCGCGCAAGAACCGCTGGTTCATGGCCCCTTCCGCCGGGATGATCGCGCTTCTGATCCTGGGTCTCCTGTGGATGCTGTACCGGGCGCGCGGCGTCTGAACCGGCTTCCAAACTCGTCCCCCAAAATTGCGATAATAACCCAAGGGTCCGGAGCGTCTTTCCTCCGGAGGATCGGATGGTCGGGCCGCCATCCACGGTTTTCATGCGCGTCACCACACGGCTCATCGTCTCCATCGTCCTGGCCGCGGCCCTCGTCTCGGCCGGCTGGACCTTCTATCAGGCCCGCGGCGAGCGCGCCCATCTCCTCGAGGAGCTGAACCACCGCGGCGCCTTGCTCGCGGAAAGCCTGCGCGAAGCGGCCGAGCCTCTCGCCAAGCGCGCCGACGCGAAGGCCCTGACGCGCATCGCCGACAAATTCGGCGGCCGGCGGCGCCTGCGCGGCATCTCGCTGCACGCGCCGGACGGGAAGACCTTGGTCGCGACCGCGGGCCTTCCGGAGTCCTCTCCTCCTCCGCGCGCCGACGGCGCCGTCGACTGCGGACTGATCCCGGGGGGCTCGCTCCATCGCTGCGCCGCGCCCCTGGAGAACACGCCCGGCTTCCTCGCCGTGTTCCAGGACGCCACCCACGTCGAGGCGGGCGTGCGCGAGGTCTGGCGGCGCGGCTTCTTCCGCCTTCTCACGCAGGTCCTGCTGATCACGGCGATCACGCTCTGGATCGTGCGCTTCGACATCCTCGCCCCGATCGAGCGCACCGCGGAATGGATGCGCCTGCAGCGCGCGGGCGAGGGGCACGGGGCCGCGCCGCCGCAGGGCGGCCTGCTCGGCCCGCTCGCCTCGGAGGCCGCGGGGCTCGCCAAGAGCCTCGAGACCGCCCGCTCGGCGGCCGAGGAAGAGGCGCGCCTGCGCCACAGCGGCCAGTCGCTCTGGACGCCCGACCGCCTCAAGGAGCACGCCAAGGAGCGCCTGCGCGGACGTCCGATGATCGTCGTCGCCAACCGCGAGCCCTACCTGCACGTCCGCCGCGACGGCACGGTCAAGGTCCTGCGTCCCGCGAGCGGCCTCGTCTCCGGCGTCGAGCCGATCCTGAAGGCCTGCGGCGGCACCTGGGTCGCCCACGGCGCGGGCGACGCCGACCGCGAGACGGTGGACCAGTTCGACCGCGTGCGGGTCCCGCCCGAGGAGCCGCGCTACTCGCTGCGCCGCGTCTGGATCACGAAGGAGCAGGAGGAGGGCTACTACTACGGCTTCGCCAACGAGGGGCTGTGGCCGCTGTGCCACATCGCCCACGCCCGACCGCAGTTCCGGGCCGAGGACTGGAAGCAGTACCACGCCGTCAACCGCCTCTTCGCCGACGCCGTCCTCTCCGAGATCGAGGGCGTCGACGAGCCCTGCGTCCTGATCCAGGACTACCACTTCGCCCTCCTGCCCCGCATGATAAAGGAGGCGCGGCCGGACGCGCGCGTGTCCCTGTTCTGGCACATCCCGTGGCCGAACCCGGAGGCCTTCGACATCTGCCCCTGGCAGCGCGAGATCCTCGACGGCATGCTCGGCGCCGACGTCCTCGGCTTCCACATCCAGTATCACTGCAACAACTTCCTCGAGACCGTCGACCGCACGCTCCAGTGCCGCATCGACTGGGAGCACTTCGCGGTCCGCCGCGGAGAGCACTCGACCTCGGTCAAGCCCTATCCGATCAGCGTCGCCCTCGAGGAGGACGCGGGGCCGCTCCCTTCCAAGGAAGAGCTGATGGCCTCGGTCGGCGCGAAAGGGACGATCCTGGCGCTCGGCGTGGACCGCCTCGACTACACCAAGGGCATCGTCGAGCGCTTCCTCGCGGTCGAGCGCTTCATCGAGGCGAACCCCGCGTACCTCGGCCGCTTCGTCTTCGTCGAGCTGGGCGCCCCGAGCCGCACGAACATCCCGCGCTACCGCGACCTCGTCGAGGAGGTCAAGAAGGAGGCGGAGCGGATCAACGCGCGTTTCGCCTCCAAGGAGCACAAGGACTGGAAGCCCGTCGTGCTGGCCGTCGCGCACCACGAGCGGACCGAGGTCGCGCGCTGGTACCGCGTCGCCGACGTTTGCGCGGTGACCTCTCTGCACGACGGGATGAACCTGGTCGCCAAGGAGTACGTCGCCGCCGACCGCGAGGAGCCGGGCGCTTTGATCCTGAGCCGCTTCACCGGCGCGTCCAGAGAACTGCGCGACGCGCTGATCGTCAATCCCTACGACGTCGAGCGCGTGGCCGACGCATTGCGCGAGGCCGTCGAGATGGAGCCCGAGGAGCGCCGCCGCCGCTGGGAGTCGATGCGCGAGGGCATCCGCGAGCACAACATCTACCGCTGGGGCGCCCGCCTCGTCGACGACCTGGCGCGCGTGCGCCTCGACGCCAAGCCCGTTTAAGCCTTCGTCAGCCGCTTCAGCATGACGTCCACCCCCGCCAGGCCGCGGACGCGCTCCCGCGCGAGGGTCCTGCCGGGTCCGACCTTGACGGTCATCGCGCCCCGCCCGAGGCGGCGGAAGGCCTCCTCGTCGGTCTCGTCGTCGCCGATGAAGACGACGCGGGCGCGCAGGCGCCGCGCGGCGAGGGCGATGGCCTCGCCCTTTCCCCAGGCGTCGGCCGGCCGGAACTCCCAGATCTTCTTGCCCCCCGCCAGGCGCCAGCCGTCCGGCAGAAGCGCGGCGAGGACGCGCCGCAGGCCGGCCGGGTCGCGGCGAACCCCCGGAGCCCGGCGCCAGTGCACCGCCACCGCCGCCGTCTTGGCCTCGACGCGCACGCCGGGGAGATCGCGGACGGCCGCGCGCGCGGCGGCGGCCAGCGCGCGCGCCTGACGGGAGCGAAGCGCGAGGCGGGGATGCCTCCAGCGCGAGCCGATCCCCTCGAGCAGCCAGCCGTGCTCGCCGGCCAGCGCCGCGCCGGAGCCCGCGAGCGCCCTCCGGAGGAACGCCTGAGGCCTCCCGCTCACGATGAGGACCCGCGCGCCCGCCTTTTTCCCCAGGCGGGAGATCAGGGCGCGGCGCGCGGCGCTCAGGCGCACCGCGGCCGGGTCGCGCTTGAGCGCGGCCAGGGTCCCGTCGAAGTCGAGGGCGACCAGGAGATTCATGTTCATGGCAAGTATAGCCTGACGCGGGAAGCGGACGCCAGGCGGACCGAGGAGGGCATAATAAATTTACCCCGCGGGCCTGGCCCGCGGCGCCCGCTTTCGGCGATGCTGTTCCCAGCATGAGCCTGACACGCCCGCTGCGGCGGGCCGCCCTCGTCGTTCTCGCGC
>JAMPYD010000220.1 GCA_023700845.1 Elusimicrobiota bacterium
CGGACCCTCTCCGGCCCGGGTCCGCGGCGAAGCCCGCCGTCCTTCCCGTCAGACCTTGGCGACGATCTCGGCCTTGGGATACCGGACCTTCCGGCTCTTGGCGTAGGCGTCGTCGGAGGCGCGCACGCCCGCCGTCGCGACGACGACGGACTTCCAGCCCTGCTCGTGCAGGCCGAGGATGCGGTCGTACTCGTCCTTGTCGAAGCCTTCCATCGGGCAGGCGTCCACGCCGAGCAGGGCCGCCGAGGTCAGGAAGTTGCCGAGGGCGATGTACACCTGGCGGGTGAGCCACGCCTCGACCTTTTCGGGCGGCAGATTGACGGACTTGAGCATCATCTGCTTGTAGCCCTCGAGCATCTCGGCGGGCAGGCGGCGCACCTCGGAGATGCGGTCGACGAAGCGCTGCACGTCCGCGGGGCCCGCGTCCTTCTTCACGAGGAAGACGACGAGCTTGTCGGCGTCGGTGATCTGGCTCTGGTCCCACGAGGCGGGCCGGAGCTTGGCGCGCAGGGCCTTGTCCTCGATGACGAGGAACTTCCAGGCCTGCAGGCCGTACGAGGAGGGGGACAGCAGCAGCGACTCCTCGAGGGCTTCCCACTTGTCGAGCGGTATGCGTCCCGCGGCGTCGAACTTCTTCACGGCGTAGCGCCAGTTCAGCGCGCTCAGCAGGGTTTCCGGCAGGACGGTCTTCTCGGCGGCTTCGGTCATCATATGTATCATCTCCTGTTACAGTTTAGTTCAAAAAAAATCAGGCCGGCAAGCCGATCTCGCCCACGAGGTCGGCCAAGGTGGTTCGCTTGAGCTCGGGCAGGACCTTCGACTCGACGCGGGCGAACACTCCCGCGAGGATCTTCTGCATGCGGCAGGCCAGCGGGCACTTCTCGTTGCGCTTCTCGTGCTGGACGAAGAAGGCGCCTTCCTCGACGGCCTTGTAGATGTCGTGGAGGGAGACCCGGTCGGCGGGCTTGGCGAGGCGGAAGCCGCCCTTCGCGCCGTGCGTCGATTCGACGATGCCGGCCCGGGCGAGCTGGGCGAGCAGGCGGCGGATCACGACGGGATTCGTCGCGACGGAGCCGGCGATGTCGCGGGACGTCTGGCGCTCGTCCTTGTGGACGGCGAGCATCGAGAGGGCGTGGACCGCCACGGCGAATCGGGAGTTGGCCGCCATACTGTAACCATTGTAGTCACATATTTCCCGGTTGTCAAGGCCCTTTGCTATCATGGGCCATGGCCCGGCGCTACCGCTACCTTCTCGGGGACTCCCGCGGCGAAGCCGCGCGCCTGCGTTTTCAGGCGAGGCTGTGGGATCCCGTCTCCTTCGCCCTGTTCGACCGCCTGGGCGTCGAGCCCGGCTGGAAGGTCCTCGAGATCGGCCCCGGCCAGGGCTCCCTGCACATGGAGCTGCGGCGGCGCGTGAAGGGCCCGGTCGACGCGGTGGAGCGCTCGGCCCCGTTCGCCGCGCGCCTGCGCCGCCTGTGCGCGCGCGACGGCCGCGGCGCGGGGACGATCTGGGAGACGGACCTGATCGAGGCGCCCCTTCCGGCGGGGACATACGACCTGATCTTCGCGCGCTGGGTGTTCCTGTTCCTGCCCGAGCCCGAGAAGCACCTCCGCCGCCTCGCGCGCGCGCTCAAGCCGGGCGGGCGCATCGCGATCCAGGACTATCACCGCGCGACGATGGCGCTGTACCCAAAGCCGAAGGACTGGGACGCGATGATGGCCGCCGACCGGGCCTTCTTCGAGACGCAGGGCGGCGACGCGAGCGTCGGCGGCCGCCTGCCGGCCCTGTACAAGAAGGCGGGCCTCGTTCCGGTGGAGGCCCATCCGAACCTCAAGACCGGCTTCCCCGGCTCCGCCGTCTGGACCTGGGCGTCCTGGTACTTTCTCGGCGTGATGCCGCGCCTGGGCAAGCTGCGGCCTTTCACGCCCGCGGCGGCGCGGCGCACCGCGGCCGCCTGGCGCGCGGCCGCGCGGCGTCCCGAAAGCCTGTTCATCGCGCCCTGCGTCCTCGACTGCGTCGCGCGCAAGCCGCGCTCATGATCGAGAGCTGGATCGCGGTCTCGGCGTCTTATCTGTCCTCGCCGAAGGCGAAGGACAGCCTCGCCCTCGACCCCTACTGGCCGAAATGGGACTCCCCGTGGTGGCACATGACCTTGCTGTGGGAGCTCGGCCGCGCCGACGCGATCCCCTCGGAGGCCGCGGAGGCGATGCTCGCCGCGATCGAGGCCAAGTACGTCCGCTTCTTCCCGAACCCGCGCGAGCCCCTGCCGCCCGGCAAGGACGGCCATCGCGACGCCCTGTGCCACTGCGCTTTGGGCAACATGTACCAGGCCCTGTCGGCCCGCGGCCTCGACCTCGACGCCCGCGCGCCGTGGATGCGCGCCTGGTTCCTCCATTACCAGCTCCCCGACGGCGGCCTCAACTGCGACGAGAAGGCCTACGAGACCGGCGGCTCCTCGTCGGTCCAGTCCACTATGCCCGCCCTCGAGGCGGTCCTCGCCGCCGGCCGCCCCCTGACCCCCGTCGAGGAGCACTTCGTCGACCGCGGCGCCGAGTACCTCCTCGAGCGCCGCCTGGCCTTCCGCCTGCGCGACGCGCAGCTGATGGACCCGTCCTTCCTCGACATCGGCTTTCCGCGCTTCTACGACTACGATATCCTGCGCGGCCTTTCCTTCATCGCCGAGTGGGCCCGCCTGCGCCGCCGCCGCGTCCCGCGCCGCGCCGTGAATTGGGTCATCGAGGCCCTCGACGAGCGCTTCCCCGACGGCCGCGTCAAGATCGAGAAGCCGGGCCTGGTCGCGACGGAAGGGAGCCTTCTCCGGGATAAGGAGGGGAATTGGATCAAAGGGAAATCCTCCTCGTTCCCTTTATTGGATTCCACGCGCAAGCCCGGAATTATTTCCGAGGCCCTCACCCGCTCCTGGTCTCACACCCGAAAAACCCTGGAAAGCCGTCTTGAGGGGTAGGTCCATCGTTCGTAAGAATTGGACCTTCCGGCCCTGTGAACAGGCAGAGGTGCCGGGTTATCCTGTAAGGGATGCGAAAAGCCTTCGCCGCAACATCGACTTTTTGCCTCCTGTGCTTTTCCGTTCCATCAGGAGCCTTCGCTCAAACGCGGGCCGTAATCGCTCCGGCGGCGCATTCCGTTGCCGTTCCAAAATCCGTTCCGTCCCTTCCCACCATCGGCGTTTCCCTGCCGTTGTCGAGTTCCCTATCACCGTCGTTAACTCCGTCACTGAGTCAGCCCCCGTCGGCGCCGTCGATCTACTCCCCATCCGTTGCCGTTTCTCTTTCCGTTCCACAGGCGATAACGCCGGCTCGTCCCGTGCAAACGCCGATCATCCGCGCCCACCCGGTCCTCACTCAAGCCGCCTCGCGCTTGTCCGCCGCCTCCGTCCCCGACAAGCCCGTCTCCGACGCGAAGCAAGTCTCCGACGAGATTTTCTCGGGCGAGACCCCTCGCCGTTCCTCGGACGAAGCGCCCATCCCGGGCCGTTATTCGAACCCCCCGTCGTTGTCCCCGGCCGCGTCGCCGTCCGTCCCCGCGCAGAAAATCCCTCTCATCGCCCGCTGGAGATCCGCCATGGCTGACGGCTCCGGCCCCCTCGTCGTCGCCGCGTTCGCCTGGAACTTCCTCACGATCGCCGCCTACTCGATCATCGGCCCCGCCCGCGGCGCGCTGCTGATGACGAAATTCGGCCCGGACACCTTGCCCTGGGTCTACATGGCCAGCGCCGCCCTGACCGGCGCCGTCGTCTTCGCCTACGGCCGCTTCTCCCGCGCCCCGCGCAAGCTCCTCATCGGCGGCTCGCTCGCGCTTCTCGCCGCGACCTTGGTCGCCGGCGCCTTCGCCGTCTCCGCGACGGCGCTGCCCTCCGTCGCCTTCGGCTATTTCCTGTGGACCGACGTGTTCGGCATCATGTCGGCGACCTTGTTCTGGACCTACGCGAACGACGTGTTCACGCGGGACGAATCCAAGCGCGTCTTCGGCCTCATCGCCGCAGGCGCGCCGCTGGGCTCCATCGCCGGCGCCCTGCTGATGAAGCTCGTCGTCGGCTCGATGGGCCCGATCCCGATGCTGATGGTCGCCGCCGGGATCTTCGCCGCGGTGCTGCCGATCTTCTTTTTCATGGAGAGCCGCGCGAAGGGCCGCGGCGCGGCTCCCGCGGCCAAGGAGGAGGCGGGCGCCGCCGCGCCCGCGAAGGGCATCCTCAAGACGATCATGGGCTCCCCGTTCCTGATCTTCCTCACGGTCATCGTCGCCCTCGAGCGCCTGGTCCCGGACATCACGAACTACCTCTACAGCGTCGCCGCCGCGGCCGCCTACAAGGGCGACCCGGCCGGCATGGCGCAGATGTTCGCCAACGTGAACTTCTACACGAGCCTCGCCTCGTTCACGGCGAGCAGCCTGCTCGTCGGCCTCACCTTGCGCAAGATCGGCACGGGGGGGAGCCTGATGACCGCCGGCCTGGTCAACCTCGCCCTGTTCGCCCTGTACCCGTTCGCGCCCACCCTCGGGATCGCCGCCGTGTTCTTCGGCCTCGACGGCGTGACCCGCTACACCTGGTTCAAGACCGCGAAGGAGTCCACCTA
>JAMPYD010000221.1 GCA_023700845.1 Elusimicrobiota bacterium
CCGTCGAGATAATCGTCGTTGACGACGGTTCCACCGACGATTCCCGTGAGATTCTTTCCACGTACGCTCCGCGCGTGAAGTCGTTGTATCAGGCGCGGCAGGGACAGGCCTCCGCCTTCAACGCCGGCCTCGCCTCCGCGACGGGCGATATCGTCTGTCTCCTCGATTCCGACGACGTTTTTCTTCCCGGCAAATTGGCCGCCGTGGTCTCCGCCTTCGAGGACCCCAAGGTCGTTTGCGTCCAACATTTTCTGCACGACACCGACGCCCATCTCCATCCCCTGCCCCGCCGCTTCCCCGCCTGGCCCTCCCGCTACACCTTGGACGACTACGCCGCCGGCCGCACCGAGTTCACCGCGACCTCGGGCCTGGCCTTCCGTCGCGAGACGCTCCAGAAGCTCCTGCCCATCCCGAAGGACCTTTTTTATTATCTCGACGACTTCCTGACCGCGCACGCCCTGTTCTTCGGCGAGATCGCGAACATCCCCGAGGTCCTGGGCCTGCACCGCATGCACGGCGCGAACTGGTGCGCGGGCGGGCTCGAGAATCCCGCCAAGATCGAGCGGGATTTCGTCGATCGCGCCAATTATTCCGCCCATCGCGACCGCTGGCTCGCCGCGGCGGGGCGCTCCCGCTCGCCCGAGGCGGTCGAGGCGGAGGGCCTGGAGCTGTGGCGCCGGCGCGTCCTCCTTGAGAGCCTGCGCGCCCGGCCCGTCGAGGCGGCGCGCGCCTGGCGCGAGGGCCTGCGCACGCTTCCGAAGACCCGCCGCGCGCGCTTTCGCGCCGCCACGACGGGGCTCGCCGTCCTGTCCCCGACCCTTTATCTCGCGCTGTACGACCTGTACTCCCGGCCATGAGCGAGACCTTCGACCTGACGGTGGTGGTGCCGACGCTCAACGAGGAGGGCGCCCTGCGCCTGGTCCTGCCGCGGCTGAGCGAAACCTTCAAGCGCCTCGGCGTGCGCGGCGAGATCCTGGTGGTGGACGGCCGCTCCAAGGACGCGACCGTCGCCGTCGCCGAGTCCCTCGGCGCGCGCGTCCTGGTCCAGACCGGGCGCGGCCTCGGCGGGGCCCTGCGCGAGGGCCTGCTGGCCGCGAGCGCGCCCTGGGCCGCGGTCGTCGACGCCGACGGCTCGCATCCGCCCGAGATCCTGGCGGACCTGTGGTCCCGGCGCGAAGAGGCCGACCTCGTCATCGCCTCCCGCTACATCCCCGGCGGCTCGGCCGTCATGGACCCCCTGCGGCAGGTCCTGAGCCGCTCCCTGAACCTCGTCGCGCGCCTGGTGCTCGATCTGCCCGCGCGCGATTCGTCGGGGGGCTTTCGCCTGTACCGCGCCGACCTCGTCCGCTCCGTCTGCGCCGGCGCCTCCGCGACCGACTTCACCATCCAGCAGGAGCTGCTGGTGGGCATCCTGTCGCGGGGCGGGCGGGTCGTGGAAGTTCCGTTCCGCTACGAGCCCCGCCTCGACGGCGCCTCGAAGGCCTCGGCCCTGCGCCTGGCGCCGGCCTACGTCCGCATGCTGCTCAAGCTCCGGGGCTGGCGCCGATGACGACGTTGACCCGGCTCGAGACCCTGTCCGCGGCGGACCGCTTCAACGACGAGGTGTGGCGCCGGGTGCAGGGCTTCGTGGGCGCCGACATCCTCGAGGTCGGCATGGGCATCGGCATCTTCACCGAGAAGCTCCTGACCCGCGGCAAGGTCTTCGGCGTGGAGATCGTGCCCGAGTTCGTCGAGGAGGCGCGCCGCCGCCTCGGGGCGCGGCCGGGGCTCGAGTCCCTCGTCGCCGACATCGGCGCGCCCGCCCTGCCCGATTCCCTGCGCGGGCGGGCCTTTGATACCATCGTGTGCATGAACGTGCTGGAGCACATCGAAGACGACCGTGGGACCTTGTCGCGCTTCCTCGGCCTTCTCAAGCCCGGGGGAAAGCTCGTCCTGGTCGTGCCGGCGCACCGGTGGCTTTTCAATCCGTTGGATTCCAACGACGGCCATTTCCGCCGCTACGAGCGCGCCGAGCTCCGGGAGAAGCTCGAGGCCGCCGGCTTCGGCGTCGTGCACGAGTCCACCTTCAACCTGTTCGGCATCGCCGGCTGGTTCTTGAACGGCACGATCCTGCGCCGCAAGGACCTCCCCGCCGGCCAGATGGGCCTGTTCAACAAGGTCGCGCCGCTCCTGTTTTGGCTGGAGAACCTCTTAGGGCCGCCCGTCGGCCTCTCGCTTCTCGCTGTGGGGACCAGGCCATGAATGAAAAGTTGTCGATCGTCATTCCCGCGTTCAACGAGGAAGAGGCCGTCGATGACATCCTTCGCCGTTGTCTTGATGCGCGTGCCGTGCTGATGCGGGATGCCGGTCTCTCCGCCGTCGAGGTGGTGATCGTCGACGACGGCTCCAAGGACAAGACCCTCGAGAAGGCCCGCCGCTGGACGGAGGCGAAGGTCGTCGTGCACGAGAAGAACAAGGGCTACGGCGCCGCGCTGATGACGGGATTTCGCGCCTCGTCGGGCGAACTGCTCTCGTTTCTCGACGCGGACGGCACCTGCGACCCGCTCGAGTTCAGGGGCCTGGTCCTGGCGCTCCGCGAGGCCCGCGCCGACATGGCCGTCGGCGCCCGCCTGCACGCGGGCTCGGAGATGCCCTTCGTGCGCACCGTGGGCAACCGCCTCTACGCGCTCCTGATCCGCGGCCTCACCGGGGTCCGCCTGACCGACACCGCGAGCGGCATGCGCGTCTTCAAGCGCGAGCTGCTGCCGCGCCTGGCGCCGCTGCCCACCGGGCTTCACTTCACGCCGGCGATGACCGCGCGCGTCGCCTGCATGGGCGGCGTCTTCGTCGAGCGGCCGATCTCCTACGCGGAGCGCGTCGGCCAATCCAAGCTGTCCGTCGTCCGGGACGGCGTGCGCTTCCTGCGCGTGATCCTGGGCACGGTCTTCGCCTACTTCCCGATGCGCGTGTTCGGCCCGCTGGCGGGGGCGTTCCTGGTCGGCGCCGCGGCGCTGGGCCTGCTGCCCGCCCGCACCTACCTCGGCGGCGCCGGCATCGAGGAATGGATGATCTACCGTCTGCTCACCGTGCTGACCCTCTCCGTGTGCGGGGCGATCTTCGCGGCGATCGGCCTGCTCGCCCAGAAGGCCTCGAACGCCGCGCTCGGCCGGCCCGCGTCCTGGGTGGACCGGCCCGCGATCCGCGAGACCGCGGGCGTCTGCGGCGCCGCGCTGTGGCTGGCGGGCGCCGGCGTCAACTGGCCGACCGTGCTCGAGTACGCGACGACCGGCCACATCACGCGCCACTGGGCCTGGGTGCTGCTCGGCGCGCTCGCCGTCATCTGCGGCACCGTGCTCGTCTCCCTGTCCATCGCGCTCGGCGCCTTCGCCCATCTTCCCCGCGAGGACGCCTCGTGAGCTTCTGGGACGGCAAGAAGGTCCTCGTCGCCGGCGGCGGCGGCTTCATCGGCAGCCACGTCGTCGAGCGCCTGCTCCGGAATCATCGCGGGGTCCGCGTCACCGCGGCCGGGCGCATGAGCGCGGAGAACAAGCGCAACCTCTCCGAGGTCCTGCGCCACCCCGGCCTGCGCGTGATCAAGGGCGACCTGCGCGACCCCCGCTTCTGCCGGAAGGCCTGCAAGGGGCAGGACGTCGTCCTCAATCTGGCCGCCATCGTGGGCGGCGTGGGCTACAACAGCGCGCACCACGCCAGCCTGTTCCGCGACAACATGACCTTGCAGATCAACGTGCTCGAGGCCGCGCGGCTCGAGGGCGTGAAGCGCTATCTCGTCGTCAGCACGGCCTGCGTCTATCCCCGCGACTGCATAATTCCCACGCCCGAGACCGAGGGCTTCCGCGACGAGCCCGAGCTCACCAACCGGGGCTACGGCTGGTCCAAGCGCATGGGCGAGTACCTGGGCCGCGCCTACGCCGAGGAGTTCGGGATGCAAGTCGCGATCGTGCGCCCGTACAACGCCTACGGCCCGCGCGACCACTACGACCTCGACAAGTCCCACGTCATCGCCGCCTTGGTCCGCCGCGTCTGCGAGGGGGAGAGCCCGCTCAAGGTCTGGGGCGACGGAAAATCGACGCGGGCGTTCCTGTACGTGGACGACTTCGCCCGGGGCCTGCTCGATGTGGCCGAGAAATATCCGAACGCGGATCCCGTCAACATCGGCTCCTCCGACGAGATCTCGATCAAGGATCTGGCCAAGGCCGTCCTGCGGGCGGCCGGAGCGGAGAAGACGAAACTCGTGTTCGATCCCTCAAAACCGTCGGGCCAGCCGCGCAGGGCGTGCGACACGAAGAAATCGCGGCGGGTCTTGGGCTTTACGGCGAAGATATCGCTCGACGAGGGCCTGCGGCGCACGATCGCGTGGTATCGAGAGAATCATCCGTGAGAGGCAAAAGGCTTTTAGTTCTGCTGACCTTCAACGAGATCGAGGCCCTGCCCAAGATTTTCGACCGCCTCCCGCTGTCCGCGGCCGACGAGGTGCTCGCCATCGACGGCGGCTCCAAGGACGGCACCGTCGAGTTCCTCCGGTCCAAGGGCGTGAAGGTGGCGACCCAGCCGCGCCGCGGCCGCGGCGTCGCCTTCCGC
>JAMPYD010000222.1 GCA_023700845.1 Elusimicrobiota bacterium
GCCGAGGCTCGCGGCGCCGATGCCGAGGGCGGGGGCCATCGTCACGGGGGAGGCGGCGCCGATCGCGGGGGAGACCGGCATCCCGCCGGTCCGGCCGGCGGCGACGCGCACGACCTGAGCCTGGGCCTGCGGCGGCACGGAGCCCAGGAGGAGGGCGGCGGCCAGGAGAGCGGTCAGGGCGCGGCGGGGGAAAATCTTCATACCGTAGTGTAGCCCTTCGCTTTCGTCCCGACGGGGGCCGGAGGTCCCAAGAGGGAGGCTTCTTTGGTCCCTCCCGGGGAGGTCCGATGGACCCCCCTTCCTTAATTGGGTCCGGACCGCTATAATCCAGGTCATGACCGTGCGCGTTTATGAGTACGAGAAATGCTCGACCTGCCGCCAGGCGCTGAAGTTCCTCGACGCCCGGAAAAAGGCCTATCAGCGCGTGCCGATCGTGGACCAGCCCCCGTCCTTGCCGGAACTCAAAGCCATGCTCGCCTTCACCGGCGACCTGAAGCGCCTGTTCAACACCTCGGGCGTCGTCTACCGGGAGATGGGCATCGGTGAGAAGCTCAAGACGATGAAAGAGGCCGAGGCCCTGGCCCTGCTGTCGAAGAACGGCCGCCTGGTCAAGCGCCCCTTCGTCCTGCTCAAGGACCGAGGTTTGCTCGGGTTCAAGGAAGACGAGTGGAAGGCGGCGTTTAAGTGAAGGTCTCCGTCCTCATCCCCGCCTACAACGAAGCCCGCACCATCGCCTCCTGCCTCGAGGCCGTGTATTCCCGCAACCCGGGACGGGACCTCGAGGTCATCGTCGTCGACGACGGGTCCACCGACGGCACTTTCGAAGCGGCGAAGGCCGCGGCCAAGCCCGGCACGGTCGTGCTCAAGCATGACAAGAACTCGGGGAAAGGGACGGCGATACGCACGGCGCTGGCCAAGGCGACCGGCGAGGTCGTCCTGATCCAGGACGCCGACCTCGAGTACGATCCCGCCGACTACGCGAAACTGCTCAAGCCCATCGAGGAGGGCCGGGCCGAGGTCGTGTACGGCTCGCGCCACCTCGCCGCCGGCAACGAGCGCTCCTACGCGCGCTATTACTGGGGCGGGCGCCTGGTGTCCGTGGTCACCAATCTCCTGTACGGCTCGTCGATCACCGACGAGCCCACCTGCTACAAGGTGTTCAAGACCGCCCTGCTGCGGTCCTTCGATCTCCGGTGCACCGGCTTCGAGTTCTGTCCCGAGGCGACGGCGAAAACCTTGCTGCGCGGCATCGCCATCCACGAGGTGCCGATCAGCTACCGCCCCCGCCGGATCGAGGAGGGCAAGAAGATCCGCTGGCACGACGGGATCGAGGCGCTGTGGACCTTGCTCAGGCTCCGATGCTGGCGCGGCTAGACGAGCGCCGCTTCGACGCGGCCGCCTTCGGCCTGGCGCTGGCCTTGCGCCTGGGCTTCACCGCGTTCTTCGTGTCGAAGGGGCTGGGAGAGGCGTACGGCCGCGACCTCTACTTCAACCTGGCGCAGTCCTGGCTCGGCTGGCTGCCGATGCCCGCCTTCGACGCCACCCACCCGCCGCTGTACACGATGATCATCGCCGCGACGCTCGGCCTCTTCCGCTCGCCGAACCCGCTGCCCGTGCTCCTCCTGCAGTGCCTCGCCGGCGCGGCCTCGGTCCTGCTGGTCCGCCGCCTGGGTTCGAGCCTCGCCGACGACGCGACGGCGCGTCTCGCCGCGCTGTGGTGCGCGCTCGACCCCGCGCTGATCTTCTTCACGCCTCATCTGCAGACCGAGACCCTGTTCATCGCGATGACGCTTCTCTTCTTCGTCGGCCTGCTCCGGGAGTGGGACCGCCCGCTGTCGTGGCGGCTCGTCGCGCTCGGGCTGTGGGGAGGACTGTGCGTGCTGTGCCGCTCCGTGCTCGGCGGCTACCCGGCGGTCCTCTTCCTGGTGCTGTGGCGGGGGCAGGGGCTCAAGCGCGCCTTCCTGTTCTGCGCCCTGCTCGGCGCCGGCTGGCTGGCGCCTTCGGCGGCCTGGACCGCGCGCAACTACTTCAAGTACGGGAAGGTGGTGCCGGCCGCCACCTTGATGGGCTGGAACCTCTACGAGGGCTTCACGCTCGACCGCGAGGTCGTGCGCCGCCACCCGCGGGAGATGGGCGAGGAGGTCGAGCGCCTGGGGCTGACCGACCCGATCGCCGTCGGCGACCACTTCGCGAAGAAGACCGCGGCGCTCGTGCGCGCCGATCCGCTCGGGGCCGCCAAGATCGTGGTCGGCAAGGCGTTCCTGTTCTGGCGGCCTTTTCCCTACGATCCGCACGCGTGGTGGCAGCGCGGCGCGCTGGGCGTCTACTTCACGATCCTCTTCGCGCTGGCGCTGTGGGGCGCGCGCGGGACTTTGGCCGCGGGCTCGCCGTGGGGCGCGGCGTGGGCGCTGCTCGCCTACCTGACCGCGGTCCACTCGGTGTTCTTCACCTCGCTGCGCTACCGCCTGCCGCTCGAGCCGTTCCTGATCCTGCTCGCGGCGTCGGGCGCGTCCGCGCTGATGCGCGGCAAGGCGGCGCCCCGTGCGTAAGGCCGCGGAGTCCCTGCCGCCCTGGGCCTGGGCCCTGCTCGCCTGCGCGGTCCTGGCCGCCGCGCTGCGCTTCGTCGGGCTCGCCTACGGCCTGCCGCACACCTACAACGCCGACGAGCCGCACCTGATCAACATGGCGGTCTCCTTCGGCGGCGGCAGCCTGCGGCCGCACTCGTTCAAGTACCCGACGGTGTGGCCGACCTTGCTCGCCGGGCTGTACGGCCTGTGGTTCGGCGTCTGGTCCGTCCTCGGCCTGCGCAAATCCCCATCGGACTTCGCCGCGCTGTACGGCTTCGCGCCGGCCGGCTTCTACCTGATCGCCCGCGCGGTCTCGGCGGCGGCCTCGCTGGGCGCGCTCGCCGTCGTCTCGCGCGCGGAGCGCGCCGACGACCGCGCGCGCTGGCCGTACGGCGCGCTGATCCTGGCCTTCTCTCCGGTCCTCGTCGAGCTCGCGCACGCCGCCAAGCCCGACTCGCTGATGCTGCTGTTCGTCGCGGGCGCGTGGGCCTGCGCCCTGCGCTTCCAGGGCGGCGGCGCGCGCGGCTGGCTGTACGGCGCGGCGGGGCTCGCGGGCGCGGCGGCCTCGACGCAGTACACCGCGGCCCCGCTGGGCCTGCTCGTGCCGCTCGCCTGGCTCCTGCGCGAGGGCGGGCCGCCGCGCTGGACCTGGCTCGTCCAGGCCGCGGCCTTCGCGGCCGGCGCCTTCTTCGCCGGCTCGCCGTACATCGCCCTCGACTTCCGCCGCTTCGCCGCGGATTGGACCGATTACGCCGACCTCGGGCGCCTGCGCCCCCACGACGCGGCGGCCATGGCCCGGACCGTCGCCTACAATCTCTGGACGTACGGCGGCGAGGGCTCGCCGGCGGGAGCGGCCGCCGTCCTCGGCCTCGCGGCCCTGGCCCGGCGCCGGACGCGGCGCGCCCTGCTGCTGGCCGTCCCGGTCGCGGCCTACTTCGCGGTCCTGGCGGCCAGCCCCGACGGAGGCTGGCAGCGCTACCTGCTCGGCGTGTTCCCCGCCCTGGCCCTGCTCTCGAGCGAGGGCCTGGCCCTGCTCGGCGGCGGGAAGCCGTGGCGCCGCGCCGTCGTCGCGGCGCTCGTCCTGGCGCCCGGCTTTTACCTCTCGGCGCGCTACGTCCGCGACCTGACCTTGCCCGACACGCGCGCGCAGGCGGAGGCCTGGATGACGGCGAACGTGCCGGCGGGGGAGACGATCCTGCTCGACCTGCCCCACGCCTCGCCGCGCGCGCTCCCGTCGAAGGAGCAGTGCGCCGACCTGGCCGCCCGCACCGCCGCCGCCGGCTCGCCGCGCTCCAAGCTCTGGCGCGCGATGGCCGACCGCCACCCCGGGGGCGGCTGGCGCGTCTACCGCATCCAGCGCTCGGCGGGGGACCTGTTCTCCTCGCCGCGCCACGTCGCGGCCTCGCAGGCCGACGCCGACTTCCTCGACGTGCGCCCCGGGCTCGATCCCGTGCGCGCGGTGCGCGCGACCTGGGTCGTCACCTCGAGCTTCGGCGCCGATCCCCGGCGCGCCCGCGAGCTGTCGACCTTCTTTTCCGAGCTCGCGGCCGGCGCCGACCTGGTCCGCGAATTCCCCTCGGAGCCCGGCTCCACGATGGGCCCCTGGCTGAGGATCTGGCGCCTGAGGAGATGACATGGCCCTTCACAACCTGATCGAGAACCTGATCCACGAGCTGCGCTACCGCGAGGTGGAGCCGCACCTGCGCCCCTGCCGCCGCCTGGCCGACCTGGGCTGCCGCTTCGACCACCACTTCCTGACGCGCGTGCGCGGCCGCGCCGAGCAGTGCTGGGGCCTCGACGTGACGGTCGAGAAGGGCGTGGACGGCAACATCGCCCTGCTCAACGCCGACATCACCCGGCCCCTGCCTTTCGAGGACGGCTACCTCGACCAGATCACGATCCTGGCCGTGCTCGAGCACATCGCCGACCCCAAGGCCGTCCTGTCCGAGGTCCGCCGCTGCCTGGCGCCCGGCGGCC
>JAMPYD010000223.1 GCA_023700845.1 Elusimicrobiota bacterium
CGTGGAGAAGGCCGCCGTCGAGCAACTGGGGCTTCTCGGCATCTCGGGCATCTCCAACATGCTCTCCGCCGTCAAGCTCGCCAAGTACTACGAGCTCGGCAAGGACGACGTCGTGTTCACCATCTTCACCGACTCGGTGGACCTGTACGGCTCCCGCCTCGTCGAGCTCGAGGAGGCGCACGGCAAGTACACGCCGGTCCAGGCGGCGATGGACATGGACCGCCGCATGCGCGGCGCGAACACGGACAACCTGCGCGAGCTGAACTACCGCGACCGCAAGGCCCTGCACAACCTCAAGTATTTCACCTGGGTCGAGCAGCAGGGGCGGACGTCCGACGAGCTGCGCCGCCTGTGGGATCCCGAGTTCTGGACCGAGACCTTCGCCAGCGCCAAGGAGTGGGACAAGCTGATCGGCGAGTTCAACGCGAGGACCGGATTGAACTGATGAAGTTCAAGCTCAACGGCGTCGAGAAGGAATACACAGGAGCGCCCGAGGGGTCGCTCCTGCGCTGGCTGCGCGACGAGGAAGGGATCATCTCCGCCAAGGACGGCTGCTCCCCCCAGGCCGCCTGCGGCTGCTGCACCGTGGAGCTCGGCGGAAAGGCCGTGCTCTCCTGCGCGACGCCGATGAAGCTCGTCGCGGGCAAGGAGGTCGTCACCACCGAGGGCATGGGCAAGACCGCCCAGGACGCCTTCGCCGACGCCTTCGCCCACAACGGCGGCGCGCAGTGCGGGTTCTGCATACCGGGCATCGTGATGCGGGCGTGGAACCTCGTGAAGAAAACGCCCGAGCCCTCTCAGGACGACATCGAGCGCGGCCTGAACCAGCACCTGTGCCGGTGCACGGGATATAAAAAGATCGTGGCCTCGATCCAGGACGCGGCGAAGACGCTGCGCACGGGCACGCCCTCGAAGGCGCCCGCCGGAGCGGGCGGCGTGGGAACGCGCCTGCCCAAGTACGACATCAAGGACGCGGTGCTCGGGCGCCGGCCTTACGTGGCCGACATGAAGGTCCCGGGAATGCTCCACGCGGCGGTCCGCCTGTCGGATCATCCCCGCGCGAAGGTGCTCAGCATCGACACCTCCGCCGCTTCGGCCATGACGGGCGTGACGAAGGTCTTCCTCGCGTCCGACATCCCCGGACGGCGCCTGCAGGGGTCCATCATCCAAGATTGGCCCGTGATGGTCGCCGCCGGAGAGATCACCGGCTACGTGGGCGACGTGCTGGCGCTGGTCGTCGCCGATACGCGCGCCCATGCACAGGCCGCCGCGAAGGCCGTGAAGGTCGACTACGAAGTCCTCACTCCCGTCCTCGACGTGCCCTCGGCGCTGGCTCCCGGCGCTCCGAAGCTCATGCCCAAAGGCAACGTATTGAGCGTCTCAAAAGCCAAGAAGGGCGACGCGGCCAAAGCCTTGGCCGAGTGCGACTTCGTGCACGAAGCCGTTTATCAAACGCAGTGGATCGAGCACGCTTACATGGAACCGGAAGCCGCCTTGGCCTTGCCCGAGGACGGGCGGATCATCGTTTACACCCAAAGCCAAGGGATCTACGAGGACAGGAAGCAGCTGGCGGCGATGCTGGCGCTTGAAGAAGCGAAGATAGACGTGGTGCTTGTGCCCAACGGCGGCGGGTTCGGCGGAAAGGAAGACATGCTGGCCCAGAGTCAGGCCGCTTTGGCTGCGCATCTTCTCGGTAAACCCGTCAAATTGGAGATCACTCGAGAAGAATCAATTTTAATGCACTCCAAGCGCCATCCCCTGCGGATGGAATATAAGCTCGGCTGCGGCAAGGACGGGAAGCTGAAAGCGTTGTACGCCCGCATATACGGCGACTCGGGCGCCTACGCGTCCGTGGGCATGAAGGTCCTCGAGCGCGCGGCCGGTCATTCGACCGGCGGCTACTGCGTGCCGAACGTCGACGTCGAGGCCACGGCGGTGTATACCAACAACGTCCCCTGCGGCGCGATGCGGGGCTTCGGCGCCAACCAGGCGACCTTCGCGATGGAATGCGCGGTCGACGAGCTGTGCGAAAAAGGAAAATTCGACCGCTGGCAGTTCCGCTGGGACAACGCCTTGGTCGACGGCCTGACCACCTCGACGGGCCAGATCCTGACCGGCGGCGTGGGCGTGCGCGCCACGCTCGAGGCGGTGAAGGACCGCTTCAAGGCGGCGAAGCACGCCGGCATCGGCTGCGGCATCAAGAACACCGGGATCGGCAACGGCATGCCCGACTTCTCCGAGGTCGAGATACAGGTCGTGTCGGCGGACCGCGTCGAGATACACCACGGCTGGACCGAGATGGGCCAGGGTGTCGACACCATCGCCGTCCAGGTCGTCTGCTCGGAGACCGGCCTGACCCCGGACAAGATATCCGTGCGCACGCGCACCAGCGACAACGCCCCCGCGGGCATGACCACCGCCTCGCGCGCGACGAGCCTCGTCGGCAACGCCCTGATCGACGCCTGCAAGGCGTTCAAGAGCGACCTCAAGCGCGAGGGCCTGGGCGCCCTCGCCGGCCGCCGCTACCGCGGCAAGTGGGTGTGCGACTGGACCACCAAGCCCGGCTACGACACCCACGGCAAGCCGATCGTCACCCATTACTCCTACAGCTACGCGACCCAGGTCGCCATCGTCGGCGACGACGGCAAGGTCGCGGAGCTCGTCGCCGCCCACGACGCGGGCAAGATCATGAACCCGACCTTGTTCGAGGGCCAGATCGAGGGGTCCCTGCACATGGGCCTCGGCTACGCGATCAGCGAGGAGCTGGTCATGGAGAACGGCCGCCCCAAGTCGACGAAGCTGCGCGACTGCGGCGTCCTGCGCGCCAAGGAGACGCCCAAGCTCACCGTCATCGGCGTCGAGGTCCCCGACCCGCTGGGCCCCTACGGCGCCAAGGGCGTGGGCGAGATCGGCCTGGTGCCGACGGCCGGAGCCGTGGCCAACGCCCTCTGGGCGTTCGACGGCAAGCGCCGGCGCACCTTGCCCATGAAGGACTGATGCTCTACCTGCGGGACGCGTCGTTCGTCGACTGGCGCACGCTGAAGGTCCGCCGCGGCCATCTCGCGGTGGAGCCGGGCGCGCAGGGGAAGGTCCGCTTCGTCCCGCGGATCCCCCGCGGCGCGAGGGCCGTCGACTGCTCCGGACGCCTGGTCACAAAGTCCTTCGTCGTCGCGCACCACCATCTTTACTCCGCGCTGGCCTGCGGCATGCCCATGCCGAAGCGCGCCCCGAAGGATTTCCCCGACATGCTCAAGCTCGTCTGGTGGAACCTCGACAAGAATCTCGACAAGGACATGATCCGCGCCTGCGCTTTGGCCGGGGGCATCGCCGCGGCCAAGGCCGGCGCGACGTTCATCATCGATCATCACTCATCGCCGAACGCCGTTAAGGGCTCCCTCGACATCATCGCTTCAGCGCTCGACGAGATCGGTCTTTCCCATCTGCTGTGCGTGGAGCTGTCCGACCGCGACGGGAAGGCCAAGCGCGAGGCGGGTCTTGAAGAAACGGATCGATATCTGCGCAAACGGCAAGGATTGGTGGGACTTCACGCGTCCTTCACCGTCGGCGACGACCTTCTGTACCGCGCCATCGCGATGGCGGTCGGCCATAACAGCGGGATTCATATCCATGTCGCCGAGGCGATCGACGACCAGAAGGACTGCCAACGCCGATACGGGATGCGCGTCATGCAACGTTTAGCTCGTACAGGTGTCCTCGAGTCCTCGAAAACTCTTCTCATCCATGGTCTTCATTTGAGCGCCCAAGAACGAGCACTCTTCCGTTCAAGCCGTTCCTGGTTCGTCCAAAACGAAGAGAGCAACCAAAACAATGCCGTTGGCGGCTTCGACTCCAAAGGATTGGGCGACCGCCTCCTGTTGGGGACCGATGGAATGCACGGCGATATGCTTGCCTCGACGCGCGCGGCGTATCTCGCGGCCCAGTCCCACGGCGGCATGTCCCCGCTCGCGGCGTATCGGCGCCTGCGGCGCGCGCACGACTATCTCTCCGATAATAAATTTTCCGGCGATGGCGAAAACAATTTAGTGGTGCTCGATTATCGACCGGCAACGAATATTACGGCAGGGAACCTTGCGGGTCATTTCCTCTACGGCCTTACCTCCAAACATGTCGACAGCGTCGTCAGCCAGGGTAAGGTGATCGTCCGGCGCGGACGGATGACGACGGTCAACGAGGACAAGGTCCGGGATTTCACGCTCAAACAAGCGGAGAGGCTATGGCGAAGACTTTAAGCATCAACGGCAAGCGGCTCTATTCCTCGTTAACGGACCTCGGCAAGATCGGCGCGTATATAGACGAGCGGACCGGCATACACGGCGTCAACCGTCTCGCGTTGACCGCGGCCGACGGCGCGGGCCGCCGCCTCGTCGTGAAATGGTTCCGGCAGGCCGGGCTGCACGTGACGATCGACCGGATCGGCAACGTGTACGGCCGGCGCCGCGGCCTCGAGGATCATCTTCCCCCGGTCATGCTCGGCTCGC
>JAMPYD010000224.1 GCA_023700845.1 Elusimicrobiota bacterium
CCTTCCGAAATCCTACAACCTCGTCATCAATCACCCCGATCCCCGGATTCGCAGGGCCGTGTACGGCTGCGTCGACCTCGACGGCCTGCGCCGGGCGTACTTCCCGGGCAAGACTTCTTTTTACGACCTGAAGACCCTGCTGCCGGTCGGAATTCCCGGCGCCCAGCCCGGGAAGCCGGAGCAGACCTGCGACATGCTCGCGCTGCCCCCGCGCGGCTCGACGCCTCCCCTGGTGTTCGTCAACTGGGCCGGCGACAACGACGAGGGGCTGCGCCGCCTGTTCGACGATTTCTCCGCCAAGACGGGAATCAAGGTCGACATCAAGAGAAGCACGCTCAGCGACCTCGCCTCCGTCATCTTCAAGCGCCCCCACCCCTACCACCTGGTCGTCCTCGCGCTGGACTCGGTCCGCCCCGACGCGCAGTCCTTCCTGGATTACGTGGTCACCCCCGTGGGCCTGCTCGACGTCGACCTCCCCAAGGCGAGCCGCCTCTATCCCCGCATGCTCGCCGAGAAAAATCCCGCGCGCCGGCGGGCGCTGACCGTCGACATCATGGACGAGATCACGCGCCAGGCGGTGGTCCTGCCGCTGTTCCAGGACGCGCGCCGCTTCTACTATCCGACCGGAATCCGGAACATCAACACCGGCGACGGCTTCCAGGGCGAGTACCCGAACATCGGAGAGCTCCGCCTGTGACCTTGCTGCGGCGGATCCTGGCGTACAACTGGAAGTTCTACCTCCTGGCCGTGTTCTGCTTCGCCGTGTTCTGGCACGTGTTTTCCGTCGTCGGCATCCTGCGCCAGACGGAGCGGGAGCTGGCCTCCTCCCTGCGCCAGAACGCCTTTCCGCTGGAGCGCGCCATCCTCGAGAACGACGTCGTCAAGGCCAAGCAGGTGCTTTGGCAGATCCGGGCGGACCGCATCCATCGCCTCGTTTTCCGTTCCGACCTCTCCAGCGAGAGCGACCGCATATTCGAGGAGCTCATCGTCGGCCCTCCCCCCCGCTCCGTCCTCGCCGCCTCGGTGCGCCGCCATCCCGTGGTGGTCAACGGCGCGAAGATCGGCCACCTGGAATGGACGATCGACTACATCCGGCTCAACCGGGAGATCCTGACGGACAACGCCGTCCTGTTCGCGACCGTCACCGCCTTCTTCTCGCTGCTCATGGTCCTCTCCAACCTCGGCGCCATGCGGACCTTGATGCGCCTCGAGGAAAGCGTTTCGGCGGCCAACCGCCTGATCGCGGAAGGCGCTCAAGGATCCCTCCAGGACAAGATCGCCGCTCAGCTCAAGGCGGTGCCGCAGGAGGGCATCGGCGCCCCGTTCACGGCCCTGATGGGGCAGGTCGTCGCCGCTCTGCAGCACGCCTCCCGCAAGGAGACCGAGCTCGCGCTCGCCAAGGCCCTCTCCGAGGCCGCCGCGCAGGTCGCCCACGACATCCGCTCCCCCCTCACCGCCCTCGAGGTCGCCGCCGCCGACGCCGACCGTCTCCCGGAGGAGAAGCGCGCCCTCATCCGGATGGCGGTCGGCCGCATACGCGGCATCGCCGACAGCCTGCTCGACCGCAACCGCGCGGCCGGCGCGGGCCCCGCGGCGGAGGGCCCGTCGACGCAATCCCTCGCCATCCTGCTCCACTCGATCATCGCCGAAAAGCGCCTTCAGTTCCGGCCCACGCCGTCGGTCAGCGTGGACGCCGAGTTCGACGCGACCTCCTACGCCGCCCTCGCCTCGGTGCAGCCCGTCGAGTTCAAGCGCCTCGTCTCGAACCTCGTCAACAACGCGGCGGAGTCCCTCGCGGACGGCGCCGGCACGGTGAGCGTCGGCCTGTCCGCGCGCGACGGCTCGGCCGTCGTCCGCGTGCGCGACGACGGCAAGGGCATCCCGCCCGAGGTGCTGTCCCGCCTGGGCCGCCGCGGCGAGACCCACGGGAAGGCCGGAGGCTCCGGTCTGGGGCTGCACCACGCCCGCGCCTGCGCCGAATCCTGGGGCGGCCGCCTCGACATCGCCTCCGAGCCGGGCAAGGGCACGGCCGTGACGCTGACCCTTCCGCTCGCGGCCGCGCCGGACTGGTTCGTTCCCGAGCTGGCGCTGACGCCCGGACGCGCCGTCGTGATCCTCGACGACGACGAGAGCATCCATCAGGTCTGGCGGGGCCGACTGAAGGCGCTGAACGCCGCCGAGCGGGGCGTCGACGTCGTCCACGCGTCCGCGCCCCGCGACCTGCGCGGCTGGGTCCGGAGCAACGCCGCCAAGGCCCGCGAGGCCCTGTATCTCCTGGACCAGGAGCTCTCGGGCCACGCGGAGACGGGCCTGAGCCTCGCCGAGGAGCTGGGGATCGGCGACCGGGCCGTCCTGGTGACGAGCCGCCACGAGGACGCCGCGATCCTCGCGGGCTGCCTGAAGCTCGGGACGCGCCTGATCCCGAAGGAGCTCGCGAGCCTGGCCCCGATGCGGATAGCGCCGGGCGGCCCCCGGGAAGCGGTGCTCATCGACGACGACCCCTTGGCTCGCATGACGTGGACCTTGGCCGCGTCCCGCGCCGGAAGCCGGCTCAGCGCGTTCTCGACGCTCGCCGAGTTCCTGGCGGCGGCGCCCGGCATCGACCGCCTCACCCCCGTCTACATCGACGCGGAGCTCGGCGACGGCGTGGACGGCGCCCGGGAGTCCCTGCGGATCCGCGACCTCGGATTCGGCACGGTTTACCTGGCGACGGGGCATCCGGCCTCGGCGTTCTCCGGCCTCGCGCACCTCGCCGGCGTCGTCGGCAAAGAGCCCCCCTGGGCCTGACGTCGGCATAAAAATTGATCACCTCGGTTCAGCGGCCGGGCACGTAAGCCCCGTCCGCGGAGGAATCATGATCAAAGTCTCGACTGTCCCGCTGTTGACGGCCGTTCTTCTGTCGTTCATCGCCGGCCCGGCGCTCGCCGCGGCCTGCGGCGCGGGCTCATCCGCGCTGTCCCAGCTGTCGGCCGCCGGCGGCCCCGGCGCGCTCGAGGCGATCGTCGTCGCGACCCCCGCCCCGCGCCTCGCGCCGCGCAGCGGGCTCTACGACGTCGCGACCTACGACACGACCGCCGCGGACAGCCTCATCACCGGCCTGGCGGAGTCCGCGCGGAAGACCGGCAGGACGAACGCGTCGCTGCTGCTCCTGCGTCTCGCGAAGGAAGGAACTCCCGCCGAAAAGCTCGAGTTCATGAGCGCGCGCCACAAGCCGTACACGTTCCCGGCCCGGTTCACCTTGGCGGTCAAGGCGGGCGGCGTCTGCCGCACGGTCGCCGAGCTGTTCTGCAGGCTCTCCTGCATCCACACCGGCACGGCCCAGGAATCCTGCAAGGAAGAATGCCGGACCATCTTCGTCACGAGCTGCGACTGACATGGGACGCTCGAACGACATGCTCGAAACGGCGCTGATCGCGGGCCTGATCGTCCTGGCCGGCGAGCTGGTGTGCGGCCAGGCGGTCGTCGTCATGATGACCGGCCTGACCGCGGCCGCCGGCCTGGGGCTGCTGGCCGCGTACCGGCGGCTCCGGGGCGACGGCGCCCGGGCGGGTTCGGCCGGCGCGAAGGCGCTGATCTTCGCCGGCATGTTCCTCGTCGCGCTGGGCCTCGACGTCGCCAACAAGACGATCGCCCGAAGCCGCGCCGAGACGATCATCGCGGCCTGCCGCTCGTACAAGGACAAGACGGGCGGCTATCCGGAGACCCTGCAGGCCTTGGTGCCGGACTATCTGAAGGCCGTCCCGCGCGCCCGGTACTCGGTTCTCTGGAGCGCGTTCCATTACGGCGAGGGACGCCTGGCCTGGATGGTGGTCCCGATGACGGTCATGCCGTCCTACGACCTGAACGCCGGGACGTGGAGCTTCGCGGCGAACGACGCCCTGCCCGCGGTCTTGGGCAAGCACGGGACCTGACGCCGGCCGAAATGAGGAGCGGGCCCGCTCGTCGCGGGCCCGCTCCATTTGTTTTGATCAGGGACGGCCTGTACCCCGGATTCTGTCCACCCTTGCGGGCTCGAGGACCATTTCTCTCAGCGGCTACCGGGCGGCCGTGAGGGAGCAAGCTCCCTCCTGACGCGAGCAGCGTCCTCCGCCCAACTGCCTTGCTCCCGACGGGGTTTACCTTTGCGGGAAGCCTCGCGGCTTCTCCCGGTGGGCTCTTACCCCACCTTTTCACCCTTACCCTTTCGGGCGGTAACTTTCTGTGGTACTGTCCATGACCGAGGGATGTGGCCCTCGATCCCCCGCCTTTCGACGGGCGTCGCGCTCATCGGAGTCCGGAAGTTCCTCCAACCCTTTCGGATCAGCGGCCCTCCGGCCGTCCCTGAAATTTATTGCGCCGTAGCGGGAACGAGCAGCTCGGGCTTGTAAAGGATGCGCTGGCAGCTCTCGCAGGTGACCAGGCTCTTGAGCTTGGCGATCTCGAGGATGATGCCCGGCGTGAGATTGATCTGGCACGAGCCGCAGTGGCCGCCGACGACGGGCACGACGGCGTC
>JAMPYD010000225.1 GCA_023700845.1 Elusimicrobiota bacterium
GCGCTCTGGGCGCTGGCGCGCCTGCGGGGCCGCGCCCTCGCGGCGGCGCTCGGCGCGGCCGCCGGAGCCGCCGCCGCGGCCGCCTGGGCGTTCCAGGGCCGCGAATGGACGCACTCCCTGATCTGGCGCGACGCGCTGTCCCTGTGGCGGGCCCATCCCCTGCTCGGCTGCGGCCTCGGCCGCTTCCATCTCGAGTTCCCGGCGTTCGCCTCCGAGGCCCTGAAGGCCCGCTGGCCCGAGGGACGGGTCATCGTCAACTTCGCCCACAACGAGTATCTGCAGACCCTCGCCGAGACCGGCCCGCTCGGCCTGGCGGCGCTGGCGGCGGTGCCCGCCTCCGCCTGGCTCCTGCTGCGGCGCGCCGAGGCCGCCGAAGGGCGCCTCGAGCGCGGCGCCGCGGCCGCCGGGGCGCTGGCCCTGTTCGCGGCCGCCTTCGTCTCGCCGGACCTCCGCTTCGGCGCCTCGGCCTTCGCGGCCTTCGCCCTGCTCGCGGCGGCGTTTCCCGCGACGGCGGCCGGGGCGGCGCCGCCCGCGCTCGTCCCGGCCGGCGCGCTCCTCTTGTTCCTCGGGCTCGCGGTCCAGCCCGTCCTCGCGGTGCGCCGCAACGCGATGGAGGCCCCCTTCCACGCCGGGGCCGACGCGGGGCTGATCCGGACGGCGGAGGAGCGCCTCGCGCTCGCCCCCCGGGACGCCGACGCGGCGGAGGAGCTCGGCTTTCTCAAGGCCAAGGCCTCCGATTTCGCCGGGGCCGCCGCCGCGTTCCGCCTCGCCGCGGAGCTCGATCCGGCGCGGCCCGGCCCGCTGAACAACCTCGGGAACCTCGCCTACCTCGCGAAGGACTTCGACGGCGCGATCGGCTGGTGGGAGAAATCGCTGGCCGCGGCCCCCGAGCAGATCGACGCGCGCCTGAACCTCGCCAAGCTCCTCTGCGAAACCGGCCGACTCAAGAAATGCTCGGGGCATCTCGACGAGGTCCTGCGCCGCGACCCGTCGAACGCGAAGGCCCGTGTGTTGTATAAGAAGATGGTCGAATGACGATCGCTCCCCTCGCCGCCCTGCTGCTTCTGGCCCCCGCGCCCGCGCGAGCGGCCGCGCCGCCCGACCCGGCCCTCGCGGTCGAGGCGAGGGCCTTCAAGCCCGGGGAGATCATCCTCGTCTCCGTTTCCGGCAACGACGCGAAGCTTCCCCCCTCGGCTTCCCTGAACGGCCGCGCGCTCGACTTCTTCCCGGGCCCCTCGACGGGGACCTGGCTCGCCTTCGCCGGCCTCGACCTCGACGTCTCGACCGGCCCGGCCGCGCTCGAGGCCTCGCTGCGCGCCCCCGGCGGCCGGACGGTCCGCTCGAGCGAGACCCTTCACGTCGTCGACGCGGGCTTTCCCGTCGCGGCGCTGTCCGTGCAGCAGAAATTCGTCACCCCCGACAAGAACGACTCGGAGCGCGCCGAAGCCGAGTCCGCCCGGCTCCACAAGCTCTTCGCCAGGACCGAGGAGAAGCGCCTGTTCGAAGGCCGCTTCGACTCCCCGATCCCGGGCGCGCCGACGGCCCGCTTCGGCGAGCGCCGGGTGTTCAACGGCCAGCCGCGCGCGCCGCACTCGGGGATGGACCTCAAGGCGAAGGCGGGCGTCCCGGTGCGGGCCCCCGCCGCGGGCAAGGTCCTGCTCGCCGACCCGCTCTTCTTCGCGGGCAAGACCGTCATCCTCGACCACGGCCTGGGCATCACCACCCAGTACGCCCATCTCTCCAAATTCCTGGTCAAGCCCGGCGACACGGTGAAGAAGGGACAGGTCATCGGCAAGGTCGGCGCGACCGGTCGCGTCACCGGCCCGCACCTGCACTGGGCCCTGAAGTTCAAGGACGCGCGCCTCGACCCGTACTCGCTCGTCTTCCTCGATCTCGACGCGAGGCTCAGGGCGCGCGCCGAGGACCCCCTGACCCGCTCGCAGTTCTGCGGGCTGCCGGACCTGCCGCGCGCGCCGCGCTGGAGCAAGGCCTCCTCCGGCCTGCGCGCCCGCGCGCGCCCCGCCAAGGCCGTCTACGCGCCCGGGGAAAACGTCTCGCTGCTCGTGGAGATCCAGAACGTCGGCAAGAAGCCGGCCTTCGTCGACTTCGTGCGCGACGCCGCGATGCGCCCGCTCGTGCTCGGCGTCGGCGAGGGGCCCCAGGCCTACGAGACGCTGCTGGCCTCGAGCACGGCCTCGGGCGCGCTCACCGAGCAGGTCAAGATCCCCAAAGGCCGGACCTTGTGCTTCGAGCAGAACCAGACCTCGGCGGGGCCGCTGCTGGCGCTGGAGACCACGAGCTACGCCCTGACCTACGCCACCGAGCGCCTCTACCCCTCGACCTCGACCGTGCGCGCCGGCCTCTGGCGCGGCCGCCTCGCCATTCCCGCCGCGGCCGTCACCGTGTCGACGGCTTCTTTTTCGCCTGAATCCAGGTGAGGCCGCCGGCGGGCTTCCCCTCGGCGTCCCGCAGGGCGCTCGAGGCGTCGACGAAGGCGCCGAGCGGCACCCAGTAGGGCTCGTACCACCTGCGGTCGGTCTCGAGGATCAGGACCGCGTCGCGCGCGGCGTCGAAGGCGCCGACCGGCGCGTACACCCCCACCGCGCCCTCGGGATCCCCGGTGAAAACGCTCTGCTTGTACAGCGCGATCAGGAAGTTCCGGTCGGACGCCTCGTTGTCGGCCAGGAGCTTGCGCACCGCCGCGGCGTCGCCGTCGACCGGGATCGTCCGGACCTCCGCGCTCACGGCGTACGTGGACAGGGCCGCCTCGAAGAGCGCGCCGAACGTCTTTAAATCCACGCCCGCGGGCTTATCGCCGGAGAGCCTGTCCGCCCAGCCCCGCGCGGCCGTGGCCTTCAGCAGGGCTTCCTCGCCGATCAGCTCGTCGGCGCTCGAGTAGCGCTTGTCCTGCCTCAGCGCGTTGAGCACCATGGCGGCGCTCGCCGCGGAGGCGGAGTGCGGGCCGCGCATCCCCTCGTAATACGGGATCAGCGCCCAAAAATCGGGCGCGGGAGCGGAGCGGACGTGCGCGGGCGCCCTCTTCAACGGCGTCGCGAGCGGCCGGTCCTCCGGGGCGTACTTGGGCAGGAACTCCGCGGCGGCCGCGTTCCCCGCGACGGCCAGCGCGACGAGCGCCGCGAGCCTCATCCGGGCTTCGCCTCCCGTCCCGAGCGCGCGAGGAGCCAGCCGACGGCGATCGCGGCGGCGGCGAACGCCGACATGATCCCGGCCAGCGCGACGAAGCCCGCCGCCCCGACGACGCCGGAGAACAGGCCTCCGAGGGCGAGCGAGAACACGAAGGACGCGAACATCGCCGCGAAGCGGTTGACGCCGGCGACCTTGGCCTTGGCGCCGGCGGCGGCCTGGGACTGGAGGATGGTGACCAGGCCCACCGTCGGGACGGCCCACGCCGCCCCCAGCGGAATCATCAGCAGCTGCGCGAGGTAGATCGGAACCGCGGCGCCGAAGATCGGGAGCACCGCGAGCGGCGTCACGGAGAGAAGCGCCCAGAACGAGAGCGCGGCGAGGCCGAACGCCGCCAGGCTCCACCCCATCTGCCGCTGCAGGGCCGGGGCCGTGGAGGCCTTGCGGCTCAGGCGCAGCTGCAGCAGCGCGCCGAGGACGCCGCCCCCGGCGAACAGACCGGTCATCACCGAAGTGATCTGCGCGGCCGAGCCGCCCGAGGCGGCCGCGGCGGCGGCGCCGAAGGCGGGGCCGGCCAGGAAATAGAGGGACATCATGACCACGGTGACCAAGGTGAATCCCAGCACCGACCAGCGCAGGGAGGGCGAGGCCGCGATCGCGCGCAAGGTCGCGACCCAGCCGTCGGCCTTCATCAGATGGCGGCGGCCCATCGCGAAGCCGGTCGAGAGCCGGCGCAGCGCGATCAGGCCCGCGGCGGTCGCGAGCCCGAAGATCGCGGGATAGACCCAGAACACCGCGCCGAAGCCCCAGAGGGCGATCGCCGCGCCGGCGCCCAAAGGCCCCAGGAAGCCGGCGGCGTCGATCGCGATCTGCCGGCGCACGCCGAAGCGGTTGAGGCTCACCGCGTCGTCGCCGAGCCAGCGCGGAGCGAGCGCGTCGAGCGACACGGTGTTCATGTAGTGGAGCACGAAGTCGGCCGCGAACAGGCCGACGAGGGCCGCCGCCGGGAGAAAGCCCGTCGCGTACAGCGCGGCCAGGGCCGCGGTCACCGCCGCGCGCGCGCCGAGCGTGCCGAGGTAGGTGCGCTCCGGCCCGAGCTTGTCGGAGGACCAGCTGCCGAGCAGGCTGCCCGCGGCGAGCGCGATCGAGGAGGCCGCAGACACCGCCGCCATCGCCGCGTAGCCGAAGGCGCCCAGCGCGTACTGCGGGACCGCGAGGCTCATGGCCTCGACGCCGAGCTGAACGAGCGCCACGTTGCCCAGGATGAGCCACAAGGACGAGGCGGCGGGCAGCAGACGGATCGGGCTTTTCGCGGCGGGCGGCTCGCCGCGGCGGCCGGGCGCGCC
>JAMPYD010000226.1 GCA_023700845.1 Elusimicrobiota bacterium
GAATCCGTTCGCCAAGCCCCGCGGCTTCAGCGTCTTCTACTACCACCCGCAGAGCCTCGAGCTCGGCCGCGCGGTGATCGAGGCCTACGGCGGGCGCATCAAGCTGGCCGACGAGGGCCTGCGCTGGGGCAACCTGCTCGTCGCCCGGCAGAGCGCGATGCCGGCGATCCTCGTGGAGAACGCCTACATGATCTTTCCCGAACAGGAAGCGCTGCTCAACGACGCGGCGTTCCGGGACGAGCTCGCGAAGGCCCTGCTCGAGGGCCTCGAGAAATTCCTGCGTTCGGCGCGGAGGAAGCCTTGATCACGCCCGGCGCCGGAGCCCTGCCCGCCCTCGTCGACCTCCTGCATTTCCTCTCCACCGTGAAGGAGGCCGAGGAGGATCAGGTCTGGGCGCGCGTCCTCGACAAGCTCGCCGCGGCGCTCGACTGCGAGGCCGCCACCTACTTCGTCTTCCTGCCCAAGCCCCAGCAGCTCATCGCGCGCGCGGCCCTCGGCTCCGCCGGCCACCGCGTCGAGTCCCGGCGAGTCGAGTCCGGCAAGGGGCTGTGCGGCTGGGTCGCGAAGTACCGGGAGCCCGTGCTCACCGTCGACGCCTACTCCGACCCCCGCTTCCTCAAGCAGCTCGACGAGGAGACCGGCTTCAAGACGAGCCACGTCCTCGCGGTGCCCCTGCTCGACCGGATGGAGCTGATCGGCGTCATCGAGCTGATCAATAAGCGGGGCGGGCCTTTCGCCGAGGCCGACCTCGTCTTCGTCCAGGCCGCCTGCTCGGCCTGCGCGATCGCCCTGCGCGCGATCCGCCTCGAATCGACCGTCGACAAGGTCACCGCCCACAACGCGAGCATCCTCGAGAACCTCGGCGGAGGCTTCGTCGCCGTGGACATCCACGGCCGCGTGATGCTGTGCAACCCGGCCGCGAAGAAGATCCTCGGCCTGCACGAGGATCTGCCGATGAACCAGCCCGTGGACGCGACCTTGATCATGATCCCGGAGATGGCCGAGATCCTCATGGACACCTTGGTCAAGAAGGAGACCGTCAAGCGCCAGGACCTGTGGTGGAAGCACAAGGGCCAGAGCCGCGTCCTGGGCTACTCGACCCTGCTCATCCAGGACCCGCACGGCCAGGTCGTCGGCGCCGGCGTCACCTTCCAGGACATCACCGCCTTCCAAAAGAAGCCATGAGGGCGCCCGCTTTCAGCCTCAAGGGGGTGGACGGGAAAACGCACACGCTCGACTCCATCCGGGGCGCCAAGGCGACGATCATCCTCTTCTCCTGCAACCACTGCCCCTACGTCATGAAGGCCGAGGACGAGCTCATCGCCGTCTTTCTTAAATATAACGCCGCAGGCGTCGGCATGGCCGCGATCAACGCCAACAACTCCGACGCGTACCCGGAGGACTCCTTCGAGAACATGGTCGTCCGCGCCGCCGAAAAGAAGTTCCCCTTCTTCTACCTCCGCGACGCCTCCCAGCTCGCCGCCAAGGCGTACGGCGCGACGCACACCCCCCAGCTCTTCGTCTTCGATCACGACCTCAAGCTCGCCTACACCGGCTCGGTCGCCGGCCTGCGCGACGCCCTCGACGACCTCGTCGCAAGCCGCCCGGTCCGGACGCCCGAGACGCACGCGATCGGCTGCACGATCAAATGGAAGTGAGGCCGTGAAAGCCCACACCGAATACCTGGTCTTCGAGACGCCCGAGCCCCGGGCGCTCGTCAACATCACCGAGCGGCTCGCGGCGATCACGGCCAAGTCGAAGATCAAGGAAGGCATGTGCCTCGTCTCGGCGATGCACATCACCTCCGGCATCTGGGTCAACGACGAGGAGCCGGGCCTCAAGCAGGATCTCATGGACTGGCTCGAGAAGCTCGCCCCCGTCGCGGACTACCGCCACCACCGCACCGGCGAGGACAACGGCGACGCCCACCTCAAGCGCACCTTGCTCGGGCATCAGGCGATCCTGCCGGTCACCGGCGGCGCGCTGGACCTCGGCCCCTGGGAGCAGGTGTTCTACGCCGAGTTCGACGGCCGCCGCCGCAAGCGCGTCGTCGTCAAGGTGATGGGCGAGTGAAGCCGGCCTTCCTCCTCTGGCCGCTGCTCGCCGCCGCGATCCTCTATCTCGGCCTGCGCCGCCTCGAGCGGTCGATGACCTTCGTCCCCTCGCGCGAGATGCTCGCCCACCCCGGAACCGTCGGCCTCGCCTACGAGCCGTTGTTCCTGACCGCCTCCGACGGCGTGAGGCTCCGGGCCTGGTGGATTCCAGGTCCTTCCGCCGACGCGCCGGTCATGCTCTGCCTGCACGGCAACGGCGGCAACCTCTCGCACCGCACCGACAAGATGCGCCTGTTCCACGACGCGGGCGCCGCCCAGCTCTGGCTCGACTGGCGCGGCTACGGCGAGAGCGCCGGCGCTCCGGACGAGCCGGGCCTGTACCGCGACGCCCTCGCCGGCTGGGCGTGGCTCAACGCGGTGAAGTCCGTGCCGGCCTCGCGCCTCGTGCTGTACGGCGAGTCGCTCGGCGGCGCCCCGGCGATCGAGCTCGCCTCGCGCGTGCCCGCCGCGGGCCTGATCGTCGACAGCTCGTTCACCTCGGCCGCCGACATGGCCCGCCTCCTCCTGCCCCGGTTCCCGGTCCGCCTCCTCAGCTCGCGCTTCGACAGCCTCGCCCGCCTGCCGCGCGTGACGATCCCGACCCTGTTCCTGCACAGCCCGCAGGACGACATCATCCCCTACGCGATGGCCCTGAAGAACCTGGGCGCCTCCGGCTCGGCGAAGAAGCGCCTCGTCGACCTCAAGGGCTCGCACAACGAGGGCTTCCTCGACGCGGGGCCGGCCTATCCGAAGGCGATCCATGATTTTCTGACGTCCCTGCCGGCGGAAGCGAAGAAATAGCCGAACCCTCCCCCAATATCCGCCGTCTCTCGGAATCGTTGTGGGCACGGCACAGCAATCGCAGATTCGCGACCGTGTCGTCGCCGCCCAACGACCGCGGCTTCACATGGTCGACCTCGAGGAACCGTCTGGACAAGCACCTTACGCCCGTCGTGCTGAGATAACTGCAGCGCGCCCCGTCACGAGCCCAAACGGAGCGTCGCGCTAAAGCGGGCACCGAGGACCCCCCCTTCACCGGAGCGACGCGCCCCGGAAGCCCCCTTTGAGGATCGTGCCGGAGAAGATAATCACGCGTCACCTCCAGCAGGATTTTTTCGAGCTCCCCGCCGGGACATTTATGGGACAACAGTTGTCGGATCCGGTCGATGGCGTCCCGAAGCGCCAAGGCCGCTTGAAAGCTGAAATCGGCGCGCAGCACAGGCGACGACGCGCCGGCGACCTGAACGGCGACGACGCGCACGACGTCTTTTTTCGCGGACCCCGGCGTCAACGGAGCCAGCATCTCGTGGATCTCCCTGGCCGTCTTCCCCTCCGCTCTCGAGATGAGTTCAGCCGCGTCCCGGCGGTGCACGAACGGAGCGAGCTTCGAGATCGCGGACAACGACAGCTTTCCGTCCGCGAGCGCCGACAGCAATTGCGGCCGTTTAACCGTCGCGCGTGCCGCGTGGATCCGCCGGTAGGCCTCGTCCTCGCTGAGCTTCAGACGCCGAACGCAATAGTCGAAGGTGGAAGAATAACCGGTCGCCTCGGGAACTTTCCGCATGTCGGCTTCCGCGAGCCATGAGAGGAACGAATGCAGGCGCAGTCGTTCCTCTTCGACGAAGCATTCCAGCCTCGCGAGCAATTGCTCGTCCGTCATGGTTTTAGGGTCATCCACGCTAATCATACGATTGACCCCCCAAAAAAGTTGCATGGGTCCGCAACTTGGTGCGTACCAAGTCTGTGGATAACTCCGCCGCGGACGGTGACCGGAGGCTATTCGGAGTCGACGCCGCGCTGGGGGCAGTCGGGGCGCAGGGAGCACGAGGCGCACTGGGGATTCGCGGCCTTGCACACGCGCCGCCCGTGCCAGATCACCGAGTGGGACCAGAACACCCAGTCCTTGCGCGGCACGATCCCGGCCAGGTCGCGCTCGACCTTGACCGGGTCCTCCTCGTCGGTGAGGCCGAAGCGGAAGGCGAGGCGCTTCATGTGGGTGTCGACGACGACGCCCTCGGGCTTGCCGTAGATCTCGCCGAGGACGACGTTGGCGGTCTTGCGCGCGACGCCGCGGAGCGCGAGCAGGCCTTCCATCGTGTCGGGGACCTTGCCGCCGTGCTCGTCGCGGATGGCCCGCGCCGTCTCGATGATCGCCTTCGCCTTCATGCGGTAGAAGCCGCACGAGCGGACGATCGCCTCGAGCTCGGCCGGGGCGGCGCGCGCGTAGTCGTCGACGGTCCTGTAGCGCTTGAACAGGGTCTTCGTCGTCGCGTTGACGCGCACGTCGGTGCACTGGGCGGACAGGATGACCGCGAAGACGAGCTCGTGCGGCGTCGTGTAGTCGAGCTCGCAGTGCGCGTCCGGATAGAGCTTGCGCAGGCCCTTGAGCAGC
>JAMPYD010000227.1 GCA_023700845.1 Elusimicrobiota bacterium
CCGTTCTGGATGCCCCTGTCGCGCCTCATCCTGTGGGTGCCCGCCGCGGGCCTCGCCGGCGCCGCGCTCGGCCGCTGGTGCGGCCCCGTCAAGCGCGCGCTGATCGGCAAGGAGCGCATGGAGGCGGCGGTCGCGCGCCGCGCCAAGGAGGTCTTCTTCGACCGCGGCGTCTCGCGCACGGCCGGACGCGACGGCGTGCTGATCTTCGCGAGCCTGCTCGAGCGGCGCGTCGTCGTGCTCGCCGACGAGGCCGTCCGCGCGCGGGTCCCCGCCGCCGCGTGGGACGCCGCCGTGGCCGCGATGATCGCCCACGCCGCCCAAGGCCGCACCGCCGACGGCCTGTGCGCCGCCGTCGAAAAGACCGCCGCGGCCATGCGGGACGCGGGGTTCGCGGGCAAGCCCTCCTTCGGCAACGAGCTCGGCGACGACCCCCTCACCGGAGACGGGCATTGAGCCGCGCGCTCATCCTGCTGCTGGCGCTCGCCGCGCCCGCCGCGGCGCTCGACGTTCCCTTCCTGTCGGGCCGCGTCAACGACCACGCCGGGCTGCTCTCCCCCTCGGCGAGCCGGGCGGTCGAGGCCAAGCTCAAGGACTTCGAGGCGCGCACCGGCCATCAGGTCGCCGTGCTCACCTTGGACTCGCTCGAAGGCGAGGCGCTCGAGGACTTCGCCCTCAAGGTCTCCCGCACGTGGGCGCTCGGCCGCAAGGGGCAGAACGACGGCGTCCTGTTCCTCATCTCCAAGACCGACCGCAAGCTGCGCATCGAGGTCGGCCACGGCCTGGAGGGCAGCCTGCCGGACGCTCTCGCGGGACGCATCATCCAGAACGAGGTCGTGCCCCGCTTTCGCGCCGGCGACTTCGAGGGCGGGGTGACGGCCGGCGTGGACGCCATCGTCGCCGCGGCCGAGGGCACGTACACCCCTCCCCCCGCGCCGAGCCGCGGCGAGGAGTTCAACGGCATGGGCGTCCTCGAGAAGCTCATGATGAGCGCCTTCGTCTTCGGCATACTCGGCGTCTTCGAGATGGTCGGCATCGCCACGCCCGGAGCGGGCTGGTTCCTGTACTTCTTCCTGATCCCCTTCTGGGCCGCCTTCCCGATGGCGATCTGGGGCGTCAAGATCGGCATGGGCTGCCTCATGACGCACCTGATCGGCTTCCCGTTCCTCAAGTTCATGCTGCCCCACACGTCGATCGGCCGGAATTTCCGCCAAAGCGGCAACAAGGTCTATTACGGGAGCAGCGAGATCTTCACGATCGGCGGCTCGGGAAGTTCCGGCGGCGGCTGGTCCTCGGGCGGAAGCTCCGGCGGCTTCTCGGGCGGCGGCGGCTCCTTCGGCGGAGGCGGCTCATCCGGCAGCTGGTAGCGAGCGGCCTGCTCGCCCTCGCGCTGACCGCGCCCGTGGCGGCGCTCGAGGTCCCGTATCTGTCGGGCCGCGTCAACGACACCTCCGAGATGCTCACCGCCGTCTCCCGGCGGGACCTCGAAAGGACGCTCAAGGATTTCGAGGCCCGCACCGGCCACCAGGCGGCGGTCCTCATCATCCCCTCGCTCGAGAGGGAGCCTCTGGAGGCTTTTTCCCTGAAGGTCGCGCGCACCTGGGGGCTCGGCCAGAAGGGCCGGGACGACGGCGTCCTGCTCCTGATCTCCAAATACGACCGGAAGCTCCGCATCGAGGTCGGACACGGCCTCGAAGGGGACATCCCGGACGCGCTCGCGGGACGGATCATCGACCACGAGATCGTGCCTCTGTTCCGGTCCGGGGATTTCGACGGCGGGGTGAAGGCGGGCGTGGCCGCGATCATCGCCGCGGCCCAGGGCGTCTACACGCCCACGGAGAGGATCGACCGGCCCGCGCTGGCCGACAACATCATCGTCGGCACCCTCCTCTTCCTCATCATCGGCGTCCTCGAGATCATGGGGATCGCCTCCAAGGACATGGGCTGGTTCCTGTTTCTTCTCGTGACGGCGGGATGGGCCGCCTCCCCGATCGCGTTTCTCGGGAGCAAGGCGGCGTGGGGCTGCCTGGTCTCCTTTGCGCAGATGCTCATCGTCCCCATCCTCAAGACCCTGTTCATCCGCACGAGCTTCGGCGGGACGATCCAGAACAAGGACGGCAAGATCTATTACCGGGACAAGCTGATCGCCTATAAGATGGAGGGAGGCGCGAGCGGCGGCTTCGGCGACGATTCGGGCTCCTCGGGCTGGGGCGGCGGGAGCTCCGGCTCCTCCGGCGGGAGCGACTTCTCCGGCGGCGGCGGCTCCTTCGGCGGCGGCGGAGCCTCGGGCAGCTGGTAAAAGAACAAGCCCCCCTTTCGGGGGGCTTGAGTGCGGATCCGTCCGCGAGCCTGGGAAAACCCGCGGAAGGAGATCAGAACTTATAGGCCAGGTACGTTCCCACCATGTGCGCCGTGTAGTTGTAGTTGCTGGCGCCGGTGGCGACGTACTTGGTCGTGTTCTCGGGCGTGACGCCGGACATGTACGCTCCCGTGTTCTGGAAGTCGTTGAGCATGTACCAGGAGAACAGGTAGTTCATGCCCACGGTCAGGTCCTTCATCAGCTCGTAGGAGCCTCCCGCCCGCACCTCGTGCGTCTTGTTCACGACGATCGGCCACACCTGGGCCGCGCCGTTGGCGAGCTTTGTGCCGCTGTAGCCCATCGCGGAGGCCTCCGCGGCGTTCGGGTTGCTCGTGTCGAAGCGCATGCGGCTCTCCGAGTAGTCGTAGCCCGCGTTCAGAGTCAGCTTCTCCGGGATCGGGCGGATCTCCGCCGCGAACCCGATCGTGTCCACGTTCTCGGTGATGTCCGTGTTCCAGTAGTTGAACGGATTGAAGTTGTCGCCGATCGTCCCGTCGTCCAGCGCGCTTCCGGCGACGTTGAACGCGTCGTCCTTGGCGCCGTTCTGCGTAACTCCCTTGCGGTGCTCCCGGCTGTAGTTCACGCTCAGCGAGACCTTGTCGGAGGGGTCATACGTGACGTCGACGCTTCCGATGAGATTCTTCTGGCTCTTGAACCCGAACCGCTCCGCCGCGCCGTAGTCGTCTTTCTGGTACTGACCGGCGACTCCGAAGGACAGGGCCTCGGTCGGCGAGACATCGGCGCGCAGATCGGCCCGGTTGCGGATGCGGTCGGCCCAGTTGAAGTTGGCGAGTCCCGTGGCTTCCGGGTTCGCGGCGGTCGCGCCGCGCTTGTAGTTCTTCACCGCGCGGTGGGCGTAGTGATACGCGCCGTGCAGCTTGGCCATCTCGACGGGATGGTAGACGAAGCCCGCGCCGGCTCCGACCTCATCGGTGCTGTCGATGCGCTGCTGCTTGTGGTTGTAGCGGTCCCACATCGCGTCGACCTCGACCGTCAACGGATGGACGACCTGGTAGTCGACGGCGAGCTTGGCGGTCTGACGCGCGTAGGACGGCGTGTCGTTCCGCACGGCCGCGTTCTTGTCGTTCTTCACGGTCCGCCAGTAGGATTCCCCGAAGGCGGCATAGCCCGGGAACAGGATGCTGTCGGATTTATTCGAGTAGTCGTAGTAGCGGTACTTCAGAGACGCCCCGAGCTTCTCGGTCGGCTTAGTCGTCAGCGCGAGGCTGTTCGTGATCGTCCGGATCTCGCCGTTGAAGCGCGAGACCGGCAGGGCCGCGGCGTCGGTCACGTTGGCCGGAGCGCCGGCGATCCCGGCGATCCCGCTGTTGAGCGTGTACGGCACCAGAAGCTCGTTCTGGTTGGTCATCCCGTAGCTCACGTTGCCCGTGAACCGGCTGTGCATCGGCAGCTCCACCGAGCCGGAGAGCGAGACATCGTGGGACTGGTTCGACGGCGCCAAAGACATCTGGCCGTTGACGAAGCGGCCGCGGTCGTAGGCGTTGTTGTTGGTCACGCCGTCCGCGGCCTTGGCGCCGGCGTCGGTGGTGCGGAACGGGTTCGACCAGGCGAAGGAACGGAAGCCGTTGTCGAAGTCCGTGAGCGTGTACTCCGCGTCGACCAGCCAGCCCTTCTTATAGACGCCGCCGCCGGCGTTGAACGTCGTCGTGCGGTAGTTGATGGGCTCGGCGAGCTCCATGCCGGTGACCACGAACTGGTCCTCGGTGTGCGTCAGCCCGGCCGCGCCCTGGGCGAATCGCTCGTAGGTTCCGGCCCCGATCACGCGGGCGCCGTCGCGTCGTTCCTGGCTGACCTTCACCCAGGTTTTGACGTCGGGCGTGACGTTGTAGCCCATGCTCACGGCCGCGCGCTCGCGCTCGAGCTTGAAGGTCGTCGGGTCGCTGATCGACAGCAGATTGCGGATGATGGCCTGCTGGGCGGCGTCCTCGCCGGTCGTGTCGGTCAGGGCGATGCCGAGGCGCTCCGCGCGCGTCTGCTCCGAGGCCTGCAGCGAGGTCTGCACGGCGTTGGCGATCCCCAGCCTATTGCTGCCAGCGCCGTTGAGGATCAAGGTCCCGGTGTTGAAGTTGTGCGGGGTCCGGTCGAAGGAGGCCGCGAACGTCCA
>JAMPYD010000228.1 GCA_023700845.1 Elusimicrobiota bacterium
CGCGATGCGGCGGGACTCAGGCCGAGGTGGAGAAGGCCGTCCGGCGCCTGCGCCGGGCCCTGGGCCCGAGAGGCGTCTCCGTCCGCGCGGAGAAGAGGGCTCTGACCTGGGCGGCCTTCAAGCGCGACCCGGCCGCCTCCAACCGGATCTGGGTCGCGGGCAAGCCCCTGGAGCGGTGGCTCGGCGCGCGCACGGGAGCCAGCCCGTGCTGCGGAGCCTGCGGGGACAGCGACTGCAGGACCGTGAAGGTCGGCGGGCGGTCGTACGACACCGTCCCGGCCCGGCTGATCGTGAGCGCCGGGCTGAAGGCGTCGGCCGGGCTCACGCGTCCCGCGAGAGGTCCCGCAGGGACGCGCCGAAGCGCCCGAGCCCGGCGCCCAGCACGTTGAGGATGACGCAGGCGTTCCAGACCGAGAGCCGCTCGGCCGGCATCGCCGCGAGCCGGCCGTAGCCGATCATCAGGGCGACCAAGGCGAAGGCGAGGAGCACGTCGAGCGAGTTGCCGAGGTCCAGCCATTTCTGGCGGGAGGCGGAGGGCTTGCGGAAAGGGAGCGCCGCCAGGGCCAAGGTGCACGCGGCCATGGGCCGGCGGCGGTTGACGAGGAGCCCGAGAAGGTTGATCCCGTTGATGACCGCGTCCAGGACGCCGAGGCCGACGAGGAGGACGCCGGGCGGCCCGCCCAGCGAGAGCCCCGCGAGGATCTTGAAGCCGCAGAACGGCAGGCCGACGGTGAGCACCTCGAGCAGGTCCATGCGCATGCGGGAAGTTTATCACTTGCGCGGGAACGCGCGAGGCCGCATACTATGCCCATGTGGGCCCTTCACGAGTCGTACGACCCCGCGGCGCACGTCCTGTATCTTTACCTGGTCTCGGACAGCGCCGAGCCTCCCACGCGGCCGGGCCTCGACGCGCCGACGCTGCTCGAGTCGTTCTCCGACCTGGAGACGGCCCGCCGCTTCGCGGAGGGCTACCGGACCGCGCTCGACGTCAAGGGCGAGCGCGTGGTGCGCGAGGTCCGCTGCGGCATGGAGCGCCTGGGCGGCTGCCGGGGGCCGGGAAAGTCCTGCTACCTGGAGCTCGACTGCTACAGGTGCGAGACTCGCGGGAGCTAGGCGAGCGACGCGGCCCAGTCGAGGAAGGCGCGATGGCCTTCCTCCAGGAAGATCGCGTTGTGGCCGCCGGGCAGGCGCTTGATCCGCGTGCGGCCCTCCACCTCGAACTTCGCCAGCGACCGGATGTAGCTCTCCGCGGGGACGAACGCGTCGTTGTCGGCGGGCGTGAACAGCACCGAGTTGAGCGCGATCGCCGCGCGCAGGTCCGCCACGCTCTCGAACGGCGTGGCGGGCGGGGGGCGCCGGTCCATCGCGGTCACGAAGGCCTCCCGCCAGGCGACGCCGCCGCCGGCCTGCATCGTCACCCAATTCTCGTCGATCATCCAGGGCTCGTAGGGGACGCGCGCGCTGGTCGTCGCCGCGATCGTCCGGTCGGTCTCGCCGGGGGTGAAGTTGCAGCTGGAGAGGATGTAGTTGAGGAGGTTCACCTCGCCGAAGTTGTCCCGGGCGTCCTTCTCGATCTCCGCCCGCGCCTGGCCGAGCATCTTGTCGAGGTGCGCGACGAAGTTCTTCTCCCAGACGCCCTTGACGCCCTTGCCGAGGAGGCCGAACAGGCCGTTGATCGAATCGGGGTCGAGCCCGAGGCGCTTGAGATGCGCGCGGACCGCGGCGAGGCGCGCCTCGACGTCCGGGTACGCCTCGCGCAGCTCGCGGTTGAGCTTCAGCTGCTCGGAACGGCGGGCGAGGCAGGCCGCCATGACGTCTTCGTAGGGAAGCGCCGAGGCGGAGAACACGACGCCCTTGGGCTTGCGCGCGCCGGCGCGCGTGAGGCTTAGGTACTGCATCCCCACCATGCCGCCGTAGCTCTGCGCGATGAGGAAGAAGGGCTCGCCCTTGGGGATCACCGCCTCGATGACGGCGTGATAGTCGCGCGCCTGGCGGTCGGAGGAGAAGGCGAGCGCGATCGCGTCCGCGTCGATCGCGGGATTCGTCATGTCGAGCGGGGAGGACTGGCCGTCGGTGCCGCGCTGATCGACGAGCAGGATGCGGTAGGAGTTGAGCAGGTATTTGAAGCGGTCGAGCGCGCCGTTCTTCGGCGACGCGGGGTTCCCGTAGTCGAAGTCGAGCGGCCGGTACGCGCTGCACGAGATGCCTGGCCCGCCGTTGACGACGACGATGACCGGGCGCGCGGGGTCGCCGGGGCGCGAGCCGTAGGCGGGGATCAGGCGGTAGAAGACGGAAATCGCGGGGCCGTCGGGGCGGGCGTAATCGAGCGGGACCTCGACGAAGCCCCGGCGCTCGACGGCGTGCTCGGCGACCTTGGGATCGACCTTCTTGAACGGGAGGGCGGAGGGGGCTTTCGCGGTCATGGGATCAGTGTGCCTCGGACGGGGCGCGGGAGTCAAGCGCGGACGACGCGCCACAGGCGGGCGGAGCGCGAGCGCGGGTTCTCGCGGATCTCCTCGGGCGAGGCCCGGCGCGGCGGCGCGGGGGGCGCGGCCCAGAGCCCCGCGGCGGCCTGCTTCTTCAGCGCGGCCTCGACGAGGGCCTCCTCTCCGGAGTGGAAGGTCAGGAACGCGGCGCGTCCGCCGGGGCGCAGCAGGGACGGCAGGTCGTCGAGGAGGCGGGACAGGGCCTCGCGCTCGGAGTTGACCGCGATGCGCAGGGCCTGGAAGGTCCGCGCGGCGGGATGCTTGGCCGAGGGGTCCTTCTTGACGAAGCGCCCGGGCCCCAGGCCCTTGGCGACGCACACCGCGGAGGCGAGCTCGGCCGTCGTCCTCGGCGGGCGGCCCTCGGCGGCGAGCGCGACGAGCGTTTTCGCGATCGCTCCGGCGTCGGCCTCGTCGCCGTAGCGGATCAGGGCGTCGGCGATCTCGTCCGCGGAGGCCGCCGCGAGCCACTCGGCCGCGGTCCGGCCGCCGGAGCGGTCCATGCGCATGTCGAGGGGCCCGTCGTTCTTGAACGACATCCCGCGCTCGGGCCGGTCGAGCTGCATCGACGAGACCCCGAGATCGGCGAGCAGGGCGTCCACGCCCTGGAGCCCGAGCGCGCGGAGCACGTCGAGCGCGCCCGCGTAGTTGCTCCGGCGCGCGGTGATCCTCACGCCCGCGCCGCGCAGGCGGGCCTCGGTGCGCGCCAGCTCCTCGCCGTCGCGGTCGAGGCCGATGACGCTGCCCGAGGGCCCCGCCGCGCGGGCGAGCTCCGCCGCGTGGCCGCCCCAGCCGAGCGTGCAGTCGAGGATCGCCGCGCCCATCAGCGGGCCGAGCGCCTCGAGGACCTCGGCGACCATGATCGGCAGGTGGGTGCCCGCGGGCGTCGAGCCCCGGGCCTTCGCCTTGGCGACCGCGGCCGGATCGGCGCCGAGCTCCTTGTACTTCTGCTCGAACGTCTTCGGATGCGTGCCCGTGTAGCGCTCCCGCCGGCGGTACGCCGCGAGGACCTCCGCGATCGGGACGTCGGCGGGCGCCAGGTCGTACTCGAGCAGGCGCCGCGCCGGGACCCATTTGAACTGGTCGTGGTCGACGAGCTTGATCTCGCCGGTGAAACGGGTGACGAGCAGGGCGATCAGCTCGATCTCCCCGAAATCGTAGACGTGGCGGGCGCGGGCGGCCTCGGCGCCGACCGTCGCCTCGATGCCGAGCTCCTCGCGCAGCTCCCGGACGAGCGCCGCCTGCGGCGTCTCGCCGGCCTCGATGCGCCCGCCGGGGAACTCCCACTTGCCCGCGTGGCTGCGGCCGGGGCCGCGCCGGGCGAGGAGGACGGCGCCCGAGCGGAGAATGACGCCGGCGCAGACGGGGATCATTCCTTCATTCTATCCAAAATTCACTACACTGGAGGCGATGAGCCCCGCCTCCGCGCGCGCGATCGCCGCCGCCGTCATCGCCAACCTGCTCGTGTTCCTGGCGGTCGTCACCTTGCCCGCGTACCAGGCCGCCCATCACCACTGGATCTTCCCCGTGCTCGCCGCCCTGTTCGCCGCGCAGTGGGGGCTGACCTTCGCGCTGCCCCGGTCCGGCCGCCTCGTCGATCGGGAGGCCCTGCGCGCGAGCGTCGTCTCCCTGCTGGTGTTCCTGCTCGTCATCGGCATCGCCCGCCACGCGACGATCCTCGCCTGCTTCGACCGCTGCTCGTTCAAGCTGGCGGCCGCGGCCGCGCTCGCCGGGTGCGTGTTCCTCGGCCAGACGTGGTCGGGAAGCGGGGGATTCTGGAACCCGCTGCGCGCGAGCCTCGCCGCGGCCGGAGCGTGGCTGTGGGCGCTGTACCTCGTCCTGCGCGCGCTGAACGCCGCGCCCTGGCTCGTCGACCTCGGCTTCGCCGTATTCGCCCTGATGTTCTGGCTCGGGCGGGAGCGCGCCCTGTTCCTGATCGTCTCCGCGGGCATACTCGCGGCGCTCGCGGTGCGCGCGACCGCCAAC
>JAMPYD010000229.1 GCA_023700845.1 Elusimicrobiota bacterium
GACGCCCGCGCTCGCGGGCAGCGCGAGCGCCAAGGCCAGCAATAAGAAGGCCGGTCGCCTCATGAGGACAGTATGGCCGCGGCGGCTCGGTTCACCCAGGGTCCGAAGGCCCCCGCCGGCGTGGGTCCGAGGGTCAGCGCACCGCGTCGCGGAACGCGGCGGTGAAGCGCGGAGCGAGGAGCTCCTGCGTCTCGGGGGTGGGCCAGACGACGCGCGATTCGATGTCGGCCTCGAAGGCGTACGGCAGATCGTTCTCCGCGGGCTGGAACGTCACCCGGTAGCCGTGCTCGCCGGTGCGCTCGACGCTCCAGGCGGGGCGTCCGCCCGGAAGCTCGAGCTCTCCGCCCAGGCGCTCGCCCAGGGACTTCTGGTCGCCGGGGAGCTTCCATTCGTGGACGAGAAGCAGGGCCTCCTGGGAGCGGTCGTCGTCGACGACGACGGGGGCGCCTTTCGCGGCGGGCCGGGCGCTGGCGACGACGGCGGGCGCGGGCTGGGCCAAAGCGGACAGGTTCGGCGCGGCGGGCGCGGGGCGGCGGGCGCCTCCGAGCTCGAGCCCGACGGCGCAGGCGGCGATCGCCGCGTACGGCGCGAGGGACCTCCACCGTGCGGGAGCCGCGACCGGGACGCGAACGGGGACGCGGGCGGGCGCGGGAGAGGGGGCGGGCGCGGCGCGCACGACGGGCGCGGGCGCCGGCGCCGGCGCGGCGAGGGACGCCTTGAGCGACGCGACCTGCTCGCGCAGGCGGGCGAGGGCCGCCTCGCGCTCGGCGAGCCTGGACTTGGCGCCTCGCGCGGCCTCGTGCAGGCCTTCGGCGCGCTCGCGCATGATCTCGGAATGCAGGCGCGCGACGGTCTCGAGCGATCGTTCGGTGTCTCTCATGGCGGCACCCGAATTGTAGCCGCGCCCCGTTAAGGAGTTGTTTCGCCCGTATTCAAAGCCGGTTAAGCCGGAAGGAAGACGAGGTTGTCCCAGACGCCCGGCAGGTCCTTGATGAGGCGCGGCAGGTCCTGCGCCGCCACGGGGGCGGCCGTGCCGTCCTCGTTCAGGCTGTAAGCCGCGTAGCCCAGGTCGAGCAAGGCGCGGCAGGCGGGCAAGGAGAAGCGCTCCCCGTTCTCCCCGGACCAGATCTCCATCGCGATCGCGGGGCGCGAGGCGCGCAGGGTCTTCAGGCCGCCCTCGATGAGCCTCTTCTCCGCGCCCTCGACGTCGATCTTGATCACGGTGGGGGGCCGTCCTTCCTTCGCGTACTCGTCGAGCGTCGTGCAGCTCACCTCCACGCTCCGGGCCCCCTGCGCGCCGGCGACGCCGGGCTCGAGCGTGTTGGCCGAGTCGCTGACCGGGTTGATGTACAGGGCGGCCGTGCCGGAGCGGTCCCACAGCGCCGCGTTGACGACGCGGGCGCCGGGCGCGTTGCGCGCGAGCCAGGCATGGATCTCGGGCAGGGGCTCGAAGGCGTGGATCTCGCCCCGCGGCCCGATGAATTCGGCGGCGAGCATGGTGTAGAACCCGTAGCTCGCGCCCGCGTCGTAGAACGAGTCCTCGGGCTTCAGGTTTCGAATAAACCAGCGCGCGAGCTTGTACTCCGGCCCGCCGGGCGCGCCCACCAGGTAAAAAGTCACGAAGTCCGAATCGTCCGTGTAGGGCACGCGCATGCGCGTCCCCCAGAACAAGGTCAGCTCGACGACGCCGGGGCGCAGCCCCGCGCGGGCCGCGGCCCAGCGCGCGTAGCGCCCGCCGAACAGCGCCAGCTTGCGCAGCTTCCTCGCCAGGAAATTCCCCTCGCTCCGCTCGACGAGGCGGCAGCGCGCGGGGAGGTCGGCGGCGAGCTCGAGAAAGCGGCCGCGCTTCGCGGCGAGGGGGTCTTCCATCGGATCGATCTTACTAATTAACGCCAGATCAGCTGGCCGAGAAGCCCCAGCTGCCCCAGGCCGACGACGAAGCAGGCGTACCTCAGCAGGCGCTGCTTGCGCCAGGCCACGCGCGCGTTCTCCACGATCTGTCCGACCACGTCCTCGTAGTACGGCGTCGCGGTGATCCCGCCGCCGAGGTACTTGTCGAGGCGGAAGATCAGGTCGCCGTGGCTGTACTTGACCAGGTCGTCGACCGTGATCAGGGAATCCTCGGCCCGCATCTTCCCCCGGTGCGGCTCGAGAAAGTGCAGCCACGGGGGCAGGCGCCTCAGCGGCGTGAAGGCGAACACCCCGAGCGGCAGCGCCGCGGTCAGCGCCGTGAGCGCCAGAAATCCCGACGGCCCGACCGGGGTCAAAATCCGGATAAAGGCCAGCTCCGCCGCCGCGAACGCGGTGAGCGCCCCGATGCGCATGTCGGCCGAGTCCACCTCGTGGCGCATGCTTTCCAGGATCAGCCAGAGGCGCCGTTCGGGCTCGGGGGTCAGGTGGGCGGAGACGCTCATCGCCCGGATTGTAACGGCTAAACCTGATTTTGTCCATGCCGCGGACTCGCACCGGTGCGAGTTCCCGGGCCGGGGCGGGGTTTACTATTGATAATCACTCGTCCCGGAACCAGTGATTATCAGTAGTGAATCGGCCTTGCCTCCCGTCAGGGCTCCGTCGGTTATTTTGTGATATTATCCCGGCATGAACTCACGATCCTCCATCCCGACCCCCGTCAACGAGCCCGTCCTCTCCTACGCGCCCGGCTCCCCGGAGCGCGCCAAGTTCTTCGCCCGCCTCAACGAGATGAAGTCGAAGAAAGTCGACATCCCCATGTACATCGGCGGCGAGGAAGTCCGGACCGGCAAGAAGGTGGAGATCCGATCGCCTTACGACCACGAGCAGCTGCTCGGCAAGTTCCACATGGGCACCGCCGCCGACACGAAGAAGGCCATCAACGCCGCGCTGAAAGCCAAGAAAGATTGGGCGCGCATGCCCTTCCAGGACCGCGCCGCCATCTTCCTCAAGGCCGCCGACCTGCTGGCCGGCGACTGGCGCTGGACGCTCAACGCGGCCACCATGCTCTGCCAGTCGAAGAACCTCTACCAGGCCGAGATCGACTCCGCCTGCGAGCTCATCGACTTCCTGCGCTTCAACCCGAAGTTCGCCGAGCAGATCTACGAGAACCAGCCCAACAGCTCGCGCGGCGTCTGGAACCGCGTCGAGTACCGCCCGCTCGAGGGCTTCGTCTGGGCCATCACGCCCTTCAACTTCACCGCGATCGCGGGCAACCTGCCCACGGCCCCGGCGCTGATGGGCAACACCGTGGTCTGGAAGCCGGCCACCTCCACGGTCTACACCGCCCACTTCATCATGAAGCTCCTCATCGAGGCGGGCCTGCCTCCGGGCGTGATCAACCTCGTCACCGGCCCGGCCGGCGACATCTCGAACACGATCCTCTCCCACCCGGACTTTGCGGGCGTGCACTTCACCGGCAGCACGCCGGTGTTCCACTCCATGTTCAAGACGGTCGGCGAGAACATCGCCAAGTACAAGGGCTACCCCCGCCTCGTCGGCGAGACCGGCGGCAAGGACTTCGTGCTCATGCACGAGTCCGCCGATCCCGACGCGGTGGCCACGGCCCTCGTGCGCGGCGCCTTCGAGTTCCAGGGGCAGAAGTGCTCCGCCGCCTCCCGCGCTTACATCCCGGCCAACCAGTGGCCCAAGGTGCGCAAGGCTCTCAAGGACATGCTGGCCACCGTGGAGGTCGGCTCTCCGGAGGACCCCGGGAACTTCGTCAACGCGATCATCGACAAGCGCGCCTACGAGAGCATCGTCAAGTACATCGACGCGGCCAAGAAGGTCAAGGGCAACAAGATCGTGTTCGGCGGCACCTACGACTCCTCGAAGGGCTACTTCATCACGCCGACCGTCATCGAGTCCGCCGATCCCAAGAGCCTGACGATGTGCGAGGAGGTCTTCGGGCCGCTTCTCACCATCCACGTCTATCCGGAGAAGAAGTGGAAGGAGACCTTGGCGCTCGTGGATCAGACCTCTCCCTACGCTCTCACCGGCTCGGTGTTCGCGCGCGACCGGCGCGTGATCCTCGAGGCCGAGCGGGCGCTCGAGCACGCCGCGGGCAACTTCTACATCAACGACAAGCCCACCGGGGCCGTCGTCGGGCAGCAGCCGTTCGGCGGGGCGCGCGCCTCGGGCACGAACGACAAGGCGGGCTCCTACCTGAACCTCATCCGGTGGGTGTCGCCGCGTACCATCAAGGAGACGTTCGAGCCGCCGAAGAACTTCCGGTATCCGTTCATGGCCCGCGACGTGGCGTAAATTCCGGGCCGGGTCAAAGCCCCCTTCACCGCCTCAGGGCGGGGGAGGGGGCTCTTCTTTTTGGGTTAGGCTGACCGGTCGAATGCTGATCCGGCGGACGGGCTCTCGTTGGATTTTGAGGACGGATTGACGTGATCTCTATTATTCCTGCGGACCGCAGCCTTTCGCCGTTCCAATATCCGTTCACAACCCTGGATAATTCCTGAAATTAGCCTCATAATCCGGGA
>JAMPYD010000230.1 GCA_023700845.1 Elusimicrobiota bacterium
CGCAGGTATCTCGACGCCGGCGTGAACGTCGGAATCGCCGTGGACGGCTCCGCCTCCAACGACACGTCCGACATGCTCGGCGAGGCCCGGCAGGCGATGCTCGTCCACCGGGTGAAGTCGGGCGTGGCCTCGATGCCCGCGCGCGAGGCCCTGCGCATGGCCACCCGCGGCGGCGCCGCCGTCGTCGGCCGCGACGACATCGGGCAGATCGCCGCCGGCAAGGCGGCCGACCTCGCGATCTTCGACGTCAACCGCCTCGACTACGCGGGCTCGGCCGGCGACCCCGTCGCCTCTTTGCTGTTCTGCGGCGCCGGCCACCGCGCGAAGTGGACGATCGTCAACGGCCATATCGTCGTCGAGAACGGCGTCCTGAAGAACATCGACGAAGGCGAGGTCACGCGCAAGGCGAACGCGGCCTGCCTCGACCTCCTGCGCAAAGCCGGCGCGATCGCCTGACATGAAGGAGGTCCGCGTCTCGGCGGCGAAATTCCGGCTCATGGCCGAGGCCGAGCTCGCCCGCATCCCCCCGGAGGTGCGCGCGCTGCTCGTCAACGTGACGATCGAGACCAAGGAGGAGCCCGGCGAGGAGGCCGAAGACCTCGAGGACGGCGACGAGAACGACGCGACCGACCTCCTCGGCCTGTACTGCGGCCCCGAGCGCGAGGATTTCCTCGGCGGCGGCGCGCACGGCCAGCTTCCCGCCAAGGTCTACCTCTACCAGTGGAACCTCGAGGACTCGGTCGGCAGCCTCGAGGAGCTCCAGAAGGAGATCCGCCTCACTTTGCGCCACGAGCTCGCCCACCACTTCGGCTTCGACGACGACGAGCTCGAGCGCGTCTGGCCCGAAGGCGCCTAACGATAATATTGGTGCCAGGCCTACCGGTATTTGCCGAAGTGCCGGACTACCGGTATTCCTCGAACGGACGCGCCCCGAAGGACCTCAGGGTCTTGCGCTGGCGATCGCGACGGCGGGACCGGCGTCGCGCACGACCAGACGGCCCTCGCCGGTCTTGATCAGGACCAAGGTCCGGCCGAAGGCCTCGGCGCGGAGCGCCTTGCCGGGCTCGAGCGCCGATTCGCGCATCGCCCAGCCCCGGGACTTCATCCCCGCGAAGCGCGCCAGGATGATCGAGCGCTCGCCGGACAGCCCCGCCCCGCCCGACGCCGCCTCGGGCTGCACGTACAGATGGAGCTCGACGTCCCCGGCGCGGAAGGCGCGGCCCTTGGACTTGAGCGCCTCGATGAGCTCGCCCACCGTGAAGGAGTCGCGCGTGCCGCGTCCGGCCGCGGCGTCCACGGCCACGACGGAGGTCCCGTTGATCGGATGGATCAGGCTGATGCGCGCGTTGAGGCGAAGCAGAGGACCGTCTTCGCCGGAGACCACGACGCCCTCGCCGGAGAGGAAGCGCTTCAGCGGGGCGAGCGCCGCGAGCAGGCGCTCCCGGCCCGAGGTCAGCACGAGATAGAAATCGTCGTACTCCGCGTCCGGGGCCGCGCCGACGTCCCAGGTCCGCCCGCCGATGTTCACGGTCACGGCCGACAAGGCCGCGTCCCGGAGCTCGGCCAGCGGCGCGTCGAGGACGGCGGGCAGGGCGGCGTCGGACTCGTACGCGGGGGCCGGGGCGAGCGGGAAGATCCGCCGCTTCTTCTCCTTTTTGGCCGCCTCCGCGGCGGCCTTGGACAGGTCGGCGAACGCCGCTTCGAGGCTGAAGCTCGCGCGCGCCGGCACGGCGGCCAGCAGGATCAGCAGGACCCAATTCTTCATCGCCAATAGGATAGCCGCGCGGAAGGAGATCCGCTTGGGCCTTCGGTCCCGCGACGCCCCCGGCAAACGTCCTAGGGCTTCAGTCGAGGATGCGGCGCGCGCGGAGGTAGCGCTTGCGCCAGTAGTCGCTGTGCAGGCTCTCCTGGCGCACGCCCTCGCCGGGGTTGGCCTGGTGGATGAAGATCCCGTTGTTGATGTAGATGCCGACGTGGCCGATCTTGCGGCCGCCGTTCTTGCCCGAGAAGAAAACGAGGTCGGCCATGCGCAGCTCGCGCGCGGAGCCGACCTCCTCGCCCTCGATGGACATCGCCTCGGAGCTGCGCGGAAGCTTGATGTCGTTCTCGGCGAAGACCTTGCCCACGAAATCCGAGCAGTCCTTGGGAAGCGGCCGGTTCTTCTCCTCTTCGGGAAGGTAGGTCTTGGCCGTGCGCACGACCGCCTTGCACTCCGGCGTCGGGGGCGGAACGCCGCCGCGGCGGGCTTTTCCGCCTCGGCAGCCCGAGGCGAAAAGAAGCGCCGGAATAAGCGCAATCGCGAGCTTCACGGGCGAAATAATACTAATTCCTGGGCCTATCGGCCCCGGGGGGAGTGGGCCCATAGAACCTGTCCGGGTCCGGCCTCCCCGTATATACTGGACAGATGATTCGCACCGCCCTCCTCTCGGGACTTCTGGCCTTCGCGGCCGCCGCTCCGGCGCTCGCGGCCGGCGACCCCGCCGCCGTGGCCGCGGTCGAGGCGTTCCTGCGCGACGACGAGAAGTCGATGCTCGCCGCGGTGCTCGCCGACAAGGCCGCCTCCGAGGAGTTCAACGCCGACGTGAAGTTCGCCGCCGGCGACCCCAAGGTCATGAAGCTCGTCCTCGATAAGTGGCGCGGCCGCATCGTCGCCTTCGCCGAGACCGACGGCCGCATCGCGACCCCCGATCTCGAGGGCAGCTACAAGAACTACGGCGCGTTGATGACGCCCCGGACCCGCGCCTACATGGTGCGCCGCCTCAAGACGATGAAGGAAGGCGACCGCAACACCCTCATCGAGTACCTCGACGCCGTCGACAACGCCCTGACGTCCAACGGCGGCAAGCTGACGTGGTACACGAAGAAGGTCGTCGCCGGAATTTTCGACAAATACCGCGAGGACCTGAACACCTACCTGCCCGAGCCGATCGCCAAGAGCGCCAAGGCCTCGGCCCCCGGCGCCGCCGTCGCCCTGGCCCAGCTCCGCAAGGACGCCGAGAAGCCGGCCGCGCCCCCGGCCGTCGTCGTCAAGGATCCCCCCGCCAAGCCCCCGGTCGGAAAGAAGCCCGTCTCGCCGAAGAAGCCCGACGTCCCCGCCGAGGAGGTCGTCGTGTCGACCTCGAACTCCGCCCTCGAGCAGGCCCGCCGCGCGGCCGAGGCCGCCGAGCGCGGCGGCCTGGTGTTCGACGGCGGCGGCTCGGCCCCGCCCGCGACGGGCGGCGTCGTCCCCGGCGGCGACGGCGCGGGAGCGCCTCCGCTGGCCCCGTCGACGAATCCCGGCGGCAAGCCCAGCCTGATCGCCGACGTCCCCTCTCCCGTCGACCCCGACGAGGAGTTCATGCGGAGCATCAAGAAGATGAAGACGGGCTCGGGCCCGATGCAGCCGCGGCAGTACCTTCCGGGCGCCGCCGGCGCCGTGCTCGGAGGCCTGCTCGGCTTCTTCCTGGGCGGACCGATCGGCGCCCTGATCGGCGCGGGCATCGGGGTCATCGCCGGCGACGTCATCGGCGGCAAGCTCTTCAAGTAACGGGTATAATCTCCTCGTGACGCTCGTCGACGGCTTCGGCCGCTCCTTCCGCTACCTCCGCCTCTCCGTCGAGGACGCCTGCAATTTCCGCTGCCGCTATTGCCTTCCGAACGGCTTCCATAAGACCGAGGCCGAGGAGCCGCTGAGCCTCGCCGAGATCGGCCGCCTCGTGCGCGCCTTCGCCGGGCTCGGCTTCTGGAAGGTGCGCCTGACCGGCGGCGAGCCCACCGTGCGCCAGGACATCGTCGAGATCGCGCGCGCGACGGCGGGCACCCCCGGGATCCGGCGCGTCGCGCTGTCCACCAACGGCTACCGGCTCCTCGAGCTGGCCCCCGACCTGAAGGACGCCGGAGTCTCCGCCGTGAACGTCAGCGTGGACAGCCTCGACGCCGCGCGCTTCGCCGGGCTGACGGGCCGGGACGGCCTCGCCGGCGTGCTGGCGGGCATCGAGCGCAGCCTCGGGCTCGGACTCGAAACGAAGGTCAACGCCGTGCTGATGAAGGGGCTCAACGACGACGAATTCGGGCGGTTCGTCGAGATGGCCCGGGAGCGCCCCCTGTCGGTGAGGTTCATCGAGCTGATGCCCGTGGCCGACAACATGAATTTCTTCACGGAGAGGCATCTCAAGGCGGACTCCCTCGTCGCGTGGCTCGGCGAGAACGGCTGGACGGAGCGGGCGCGCGGGGAAGGCGCCGGGCCGGCGCGGGAGTTCCACAAAAACGGCTATCAGGGGTCGGTGGGGGTCATCGCCCCTTACGCCAAGGATTTCTGCGCGTCGTGCAACAGGCTGCGGGTCACGAGCCGCGGGAAGCTCCGGCTATGCCTGTTCTCGGAGGCCGATCACAGCCTGCGGCCGCTTCTTCAGGACGACGCGCAGGCGCCGGAGCTCCAGGAGCGGGTCAAGACTTTGCTCGGCCTCAAGGAAGTCTCGCA
>JAMPYD010000231.1 GCA_023700845.1 Elusimicrobiota bacterium
CCGAGGAACACGAAGCGGGCCTCGGGGACCTCGGCGGCGACCGCCGCCGCGGCGGCCACGAAGTCCCCCGCGTTCTTCTGCGGCTTGAGGTTGCCGACGGATACGACGAGAGGCTTGTGCCGGCCGATGCCGGCGGACATCTTGAGCGCGGCGGCGTCGACGGGCGCGGGCAGGCCCGAGAGGTCGACGCCGGAGCGGATCAGCACGGCGTCCTCCGGGCGGGCGATGCCGTGGGCGGCGGCGTACGCGATGTTCGACCGGGACACGAAGATCAGGGCGTCGGTGAAGCGCGCGCAGAGCCGCTCGAGGAGAACGTAGAGCGCCTTGACGAACGGCGGCTGGCGGTCGTGGAAGCCGAAGCCGTGATAGGTGTGGACGACGACGGGAACGCCCGCCAGCGCGGCCGCGAGCCGGCCGAGGATGCCGGCCTTCGAGCTGTGGGTGTGGAGGACGGCGGGCTTCTCGGCCAGCAGCAGCTTCGCGAGCTCGAGCAGCGCCAGCAGATCGTAAAACGGGTGGATGTCCCTCAGCAGCGAGTCGACGAAGACCGTCCGAAACGAGGGATCGGCCGAGGCTTCCTCGTCGAGCATCCCCCCGCGCCCGCACACGAGGACGGGCTCGAAGGCCGCGCGGTCGAGCTGCCGGACGGTGTGCAGCGTGTTCTGCTGGGCTCCGCCGAGGTCGAGGCGGGTGACGAGGTGAACGACTTTGACGGCCATGAAGCGATGTTACTTGTTCTTCTTCCGCTTATGGAAGTCCAGCTTGCGCTTGTAGGGGCCGACGCCGGCGGGCGCCGCCGCCTTCGGGGCGTCCGGGTGCAGGAGATCCTTCACCTCGAGCCGGGGGAAATAGTGCCGGACGATGTCCCGCCAGGCGGCGCCGAGCGCGGCCTGCCCGAGGGCGCCCCCGCGGGGAAAGCCGAGGCCGGAGCCGGTGCCCGCGCCCCAGAGGACGAGGCGCCCGAGCTTCTTGCCGTCCATCAGGGGCTGCATGACGAAGAGCGTCGAGCGCAGCGAGCCGGGGCCGAGGAGCTCCTCGATCTCCTTGCGGCCGGTGTAGGTGGCGGAGCCGTCCGCCCCGATGACCTCGAGCGCGCGCACGCGGCCGGTCGGGGTGCGTCCCGCCACGCGCACGCGGCGGATCGCGCCGAGATCCTTGCGGCGCTCGACGCGCAGGCGCAGGTCGCGGGCTTCGATGATCCTCATCCAGCGCGTGGCGTTCGGCGTCGCGACGGCGGCGGCCTCGCTGAACAGACCCTCGGGCGGCGACTCGTGCGCGTAGCGCTCGAGGTCGGCGGGCGTGCGCCAGGGGATGGTCGGGCGGGCGGAGTCCTGCACCGAGACCAGGTGCTCGAGGCCTGGCTCCCCGGACTCGGCGCCGTCCTCGGTGGTGCCGCCGCTGTCGCCGTGCTGCATGACGCGGGCGGCCCGGCCCTTGTGCGCGAGGAACAGGCCCTCGGTGTCGACGACGGCCTCGGCGGCGGAGTTCATCTCCCCGCTGACGCCGATCGTGCGCTGGGTCGAGTCGTCGTCGAGCAGGTCGCAGCGCTCGAGCGTCTCCTCCCGATTTTCCGTCGCCCAGTACGCCGCGGTGCGGGAGACCACGGCCTGGGCGCGCAGCGCCTGCGGCGGGCTGTCGATCGGCAGGAGGAGCGAGACGACGCCGATCAGGTACTGCTCGATCGGCGCGACCTGCACGAGGCGGAAGCCCCAGGGATTGGGCACGACCTCGACGCCGCCGCGCACCTCCCGGTCTCCCGGGTCCACGCCGATCTGGTCGGTGACCGCGGCGGTCTTGATCAGCACGGAGCCGCGCGCGGCGTCGGGGACGAAGGCGAACGGGGTCTTCGAGGTGAAGAGGATGTTGCGCGAGGCGTCGCGGACCTCGACGAGGCCGTTCTCGGGCCGGAAGGAGATCTCCCACTGGTCGAGGGGGCGGCCGTTGTCGCGCAGGGTGCCGTGCGACACCGAGGTCACCTTGAACGGGCTGTTCACCATGACGTAGGCGCGGGTCAGCACGGCCGGGCGCCCGTCCGGCGCGCCGTAGAGCCCGACGCGGATCGGGCGCTTTCCGGCCGGCAGGGGCGTGAGGGTCCCCTCGGGGTCGAGCACGGGGCGGGCGATGCGGCGCACCCCGGCGGCGGCGTCGACGTCGCCGGTGATGAAGCGCCCGGCCTTCTCGTAGGCCTTGCGCGCGTCGGCGTCCTTCGGATCGAGCGAGAGGACCTTCTTGTACGCGCGCCAGGCGGCGCGGTTGTCCCCCGCCTCGGCCAGGGCCTTCGCCAGCGCGCGCAGCGCCTCGTTGTTCGCGGGGTCGATGTCGACGGCCTGCCTCAGGTAGGTCAGCGCCGTCTGGCGGTCGCCGCTCATCCGCGCGGCCTCGGCGGTGAGCTGGGCGGAGACGGAGATCGCGTAGGGCCCGGAGATCCCCGCCCGGCGCAGCGGCGCCTCGGCGGCCTTGGGCTTCGCGTCGAGGATGTAGGACAGGCCGATCCCGACGTTCGCCTCGGCCTGCGTGGCCGTCGTCGAGGAGCGGTCGAGCGCCTGCGTGAAGGCGTCCCGGGCCTCGCGCTGGCGCCCCGTCGCGAGGTACGACCAGGCGCGCTGATTCCAGGAGAAGCCGTCGTTGTCCTCCATCAAGGTGGCCTTCAGCCACTGCGCCGTCGCCTCGTCGTGCCGTCCGCCGTCGCGCAGGGTCAGCGCGAGGTTGGCCTCGGGATCCGTGGGGGCGACGTCGAGCTCCGAGATGTAGCGCCAGGCGCTCAGGGCGTCGTCGTAGCGTCCGGCCAGGAAAGCCCCGCGCGCGTTGGCCGCGGCCTCGCCGGCGTCGGCGGCGCGCGCGGGCGTCGCGGCCGGCAGCGCGCCCGCGAGCGCGAGGAGCAGCGCGGCGGTCGTCTTCATCGGCGGGAGGCCTTGCCCTTCGGGCGGGCCGTGTCGAACATGTCGGGGTTGAGGTCCTCGGCCGCGGCGGGCCGGAACGCTTCCTTCTTCTGCGGAATGGCCAGGCGGAGCTTGTTGAGGCGCTCGATGGCCGCGGGGCGGTAGGCGGGCGTGTCGAGGCGGAGCGCGCTGTCGGCGAGGCGCTGGAACTTGTCGACCTTGTAGCCGTTCGCCGCGGCCGCCGCGATCTCGGCGCTGACGGCGCGATGCAGGCCTTTGAGCTTCGCCGATTCGCGCGCCTCGACGTCCTTCTTGATGTCGACGGACAGCGGCGAGACGGCGTCGGCGGGCGGGTGCATCATGAGGTCGGCCCGGCCCTGCGCGTAGCCGCCCCAGCGCCCGCCGATCCAGACCGCCGCCAGCAGGGACGCGCCGATGACGACGACGCGGCGCTCGAGCAGGCGGAGGAGGAGATCCATGGCGCTCAGGCCGGCGGAGGCGAGGCCGGCTTCTCCGTCGAGCACGCGAGGACGATCTTGTTCGCGATGGCGGGCAGGCCCGCGCACTTCTGCATCATCTCCTCGATCTCCTGGGCGATGTACCAGGCGAGGATCTTCTGGTCGTTCTGGCGGATGTGCTGATGCGCGAGCAGGGACATGTCGTGCAGGGTCTTCATCGAGTTGGACACGCGCGAGGCGCCGCGCATCACGCCCGTGGCGAACTTCCCGGCCGCCGCGTCGTACACGGCGATGCGCTCCATCCCGGCCAGCAGCCCCGACAGGCCCGAGATGTCCATCCCGAACGTGCGCAGATCGCGCCGGAAGTTCTGCAGGTCGTAGCCGTACATCGTGTCGTTGTCCTTCATGTTGTTCTTCGCCGCGGCGGAGATCTTCTGGGCGCGGAACAGGAGGTCCTCGAGCTTCGACTTGATGATGGTGATGCGGTCGGCCGTCAGCGAGAGCGTGCCTTCGAGCTGCTTGAGTCCGGGGACTAGATCCATGTCACTCCTTTAACAAGTCGTCGAGCAGCGATTCGTCGGCCGGAGCCTCGTCGGCCGGGGCCTTCCCTCCCTTCGCCTTCGCCGCGCGGCGCGCGGGATTGGCGCGCGCGGGGCGGGCCGCCTCCTCGGCGGGAGCCTCGAGGGCCGCGTCCGCCGCGGGCGCGTCGCCGGCGTCGGTCAGGGTCGTGCCGGCCTTCGGCTCGTCCCCTCCCAGCATCGAGTCGAGGGTGTCCTCCTCCGGCGCCTTCTTCACCGCCGGCTTCGGCTTGACCTTCACGGGCTTCGGCTTCGGGGGCGCGGGCGGCGCGGCCGCCTTGCCGGTCAGCACGGACTTCGCGGCGGCGTTGCGCCCGACGAGGGTCTTGCCGTCGAGGTCCACCTCGAACTCGTACGCGATCGTGGGCGCGCCGGGGGCCGAGCTGCGGGCGAAGTAATTGACCTGGACGCGGCTGCCGGCGAGCGGGTCCGCCATCCAGGGCGACAGGTTCCCGGCGGACGGGGCCAGCTCCTCGAGCGCGCGCTCGAGCGTGCGGTTTCCGGGCAGCGCCCAGGCCTTCGCGAACTCGACGGCGA
>JAMPYD010000232.1 GCA_023700845.1 Elusimicrobiota bacterium
CGTCGGATAATCGTGACGGCTCCGCAGTGGCCGGGGGCGCGCCGCCGGGGCTAGACTCTTCCCATGAACACGAACCGAATCCTCGCCGCCGCCGTCCTCGCCGCCGCGCTCCTTCCCGCCTCCCGGGCTCCGTCCCTCGCGGCGGTGCCGGACCCGGCGGCGGATTATCCGCTCGAGCGAGGCGCCGATCCGGGCGAGCAGTGGAAGGAGAAGCTGGGCCTGAGCGCCGAGCAGGCACGCCGCTTCACTTTGCTGGAGAACGAGAAGGCCGCGCGGCTGAAGCCCCTGCGCGAGCTTCTGCGCCTGGAGATGGTGAGGCTCCAGACCTACCTGGCGGAGAACGGCACCGAGCGCGAGGTGGAGGATTGCCTGGCCCAGGTCCAGCAGATCAACCGGGCGATCGCCGAGCGCAGCGAGCGGCTCGACGCCGGACTGGCGTCCTTCCTGTCGCCCACGCAGCGGGCGCGGCTGCTCGTGTGGCGGGCCCTCGGGGGCCTCAACGGCTACGCCGCCCGCCGCCTCGACGCGTCGATCCGGCTGGACGAGGAGTTCGAGCGGGACTAGCGGCGATGCCGGTCGCCTAAGAGACTCGCCTAAAAAAATATTCAACCACAAAGACACCAAGACACTAAGAACCGGACTAAAACCGTCTTTTACTCTTCGTCCTCGGTGTCTTCGTGCCTTGGTGGTTTATTTTTTGGATGGTAACGGCTGAGGTGACCGGCTCCCCCGTGGCGCCGTCTATTCGACCGTGACGCTCTTCGCGAGGTTGCGGGGCTGATCGACGTCGCAGCCGCGCAGGTCGGCGACGTGGTAGGCGAGGAGCTGCAGCGGAAGGATGTTCAGGATCGGAGAGAGGTGCTCGCCGACGGCCGGCAGCTCCAGGACGCGGGCGGCCTTGCCGTGGAGGCGGCGCTCGCCCTCGGTGCACAGCGCGATCACCCGCGCGCCCCGCGCCCGGGCCTCCTCGATGTTCGACAGGGTCTTCTCGAGCACGTCGGAGCGCGTGGCGATCGCCACCACCGGCATCCCCGGCTCGATCAGCGCCAGCGGCCCGTGCTTCATCTCGCCGGCGGCGAACCCCTCGGCGTGGATGTAGGAGATCTCCTTGAGCTTCAGCGCCCCTTCCATGGCCGTCGGGTAGTTGACCCCGCGGCCGATGTAGAGGACGTGCCGGGCCGCGAACAGCTCCCGCGCGATCTCCCGGATCGCCTCGTCGAGCCCCAGGGTCCGGCGCAGGAGGTCCGGAAGGCTCTGCAGCTCGGCGCCCCATTCCCGCGCCTCCTCCCGGGGCATGAAGCCGCGGGCGGCCCCCGCGTGGAGGGTCAGCAGGCTCAGGGCGGCGAGCTGGCCGGCGAAGGCCTTCGTCGACGCGACCCCGCACTCCGGGCCGCAGTGGGTGTGGAAGTTGAAATCCGCCTGGCGCGGGATCGCCGCGCCGAGCGTGTTGCCGATCGAGAGGACCTTGAGCCCGGCCGCCCGGGCCAGGCGCGCCGCGGCCAAGGTGTCGGCCGTCTCGCCCGACTGGCTGATGGCGATCACCAAGGTGTTCGGCGCGAGGACGGGACGGCGGTAGCGGAACTCGGAGGCGGTCTCGACCTGCGCGGAGAGGCCGGCGTGGCGCTCGAGCAGGTATTTCCCGACGATGCCGGCGTGCCAGGACGTGCCGCACGCCAGGATGTGGACGCGCTCCGCGCTCCGGAGCAGCTCCGGCGTCAGGCCGGTCTCGCGCCCGAAGCGGCCCTCGTCGAGCGGGTACACCCGGCCGCGCAAAGTGTTCTCCACCGCGCGCGGCTGCTCGTGGATCTCCTTGAGCATGAAATGCCGGAAGCCGTTCTTCTCGGCGGCCGCGCTGTCCCAGCCAATGACGGAGGGCGTCTTCTCGATCCGGCCGCCCAGGGCGTCGTAGAACGCGCAGCGCTCGCCGGTCATCACGGCGGACTCCCCGTCCTCCAGATAGACCACCCGGCGCGTGTGCTTGAGCAGCGCGGGGACGTCCGAGGCGATGAAGTTCTCGCTCTCGCCGAGCCCGACGACCAGGGGGGAGTCCTTCTTGGCGGCGACGATGACGCCGGGGGCCCGCGTCCAGACCGCGGCCAGCGCGTAGGCGCCGCGCACCTTCCGGAGCACCGCGCGCACGGCGTCCGCGAGCGCGGCCTCCGCGAGGCCGGGCCCGAGAGGGAGGTCTCCGCGGTCCCCGAGCTCTTCCTCAATAAGGTGGGGGAGGACCTCGGTGTCGGTCGCGGAGGTGAAGGCGTGCCCGCGCGCCGCGAGGCCGTCCTTGAGCGGCATGTAGTTCTCGATGATGCCGTTATGGATCACGGCGATGCGGCCCGCGCAGTCGACGTGCGGGTGCGCGTTGGCCTCGGAGGGACCGCCGTGGGTCGCCCAGCGCGTGTGCCCCAGCCCGAGGAATCCGTCCATCGGGCGGCGCGACAGCAGGTCGTCGAGGCTCGACAGCTTCCCCACGCTGCGCGCGACGGCGAGCGCGCCGCCGGAGACGACGGCCACGCCCGCCGAGTCGTAACCGCGATACTCGAGCCGCTTCAACCCCTCCAGGAGGATCGGAACGGCCTGCTTCGAACCGGCGTAGCCCACTATTCCGCACATGGGCGGATTATATCGGCGGCGGCCGGGCCCGGCCATGGCGCCGGCGTAAAGCCTGGGCGTGAATCACGTGACGCGGGCGTTCGCAGGAACGTTACGCGCCCGTCCCGGGATTCAGATATCGGGGTGCTAGTATTCCTCGCGTACACCGCAGAGGAGAGGAGATCATGACACCGAAAAGCACGACCATGACGAGTGAGCCGCTCGCCGGCCCCGACGCCGGACGCGACGAGGGGACACTCGAGACGCTGCTGCGCAAGTTCCCGGCCCGCGACGCGCGCGTCGCGGTCATGGGGCTGGGATACGTCGGCCTGCCCCTGCTGAACCTGTTCGCCTCCAAGGGCTTCCGCGTCGTCGGCTGCGACGTCGACGGGTCCAAGATCGATTCGCTCAACCGGGGCCGTTCCTATATAAGGTCCGTGCCGTCCACGTCGATCGCCCGGCACCTCGCCGCCAAGCAGCGGGCGGCGACGACCGATTTCAGCACCCTCGCCGCGGCCGACGCGATCTTCGTCTGCGTCCCGACTCCGCTGACCGCCGACGGCAAGCCCGACGTCTCCGCGATCCGTCAGACCGCGAAGGCGATCGGCGCGACCCTGCGCAGGGGCCAGCTGATCATCCTGGAGAGCACGAGCTATCCGGGCACGACGCGCGAGATCATGAAGCCGGAGCTCGAGCGCCGCGGCCTGAAGTGCGGCCGGGACTTCTTCCTCGCGTTCTCGCCGGAGCGGGAGGATCCGGGCAACAAGGAGTTCTCGATCGAGCAGATCCCGAAGGTCGTCGGCGGGATCGACGCGCCGTCGGGCCGGGCCGCGGCCGCGCTGTACCGCGAGGCCGTCTCGCGGGTGGTCGAGGTCTCCTCCGCCGAGGCCGCCGAGGCCGCCAAGCTGCTGGAGAACATCTACCGCTGCGTGAACATCGCCCTCGTCAACGAGCTGAAGATGTGCCTCGACCGCATGCACATCGACGTCTGGGAGGTCATCGGCGCCGCGGCGACCAAGCCGTTCGGCTTCCAGGCGTTCTATCCGGGGCCGGGCCTGGGCGGGCACTGCATTCCGATCGATCCGTTCTACCTCTCCTGGAAGGCCCGCGAGTTCCAGTTCAACACGCGCTTCATCGACCTGGCCGGGGAGATCAACATCCAGATGCCGTACTACGTGCTGTCGAAGCTGGAGGAGGGGCTGCGCGGGCAGGGCAAGAAGCTGGAAGGCGCGCGCATCCTGATGCTGGGGCTCGCGTACAAGAAGGACATCGACGATCCCCGCGAGTCGCCCGCCTTCAAGCTGCTGGAGCTTCTGGATCAGAAGGGGGCGTCCGTCGTCTACAACGATCCGAACATCCCGCGCTTCCCGGACTCGGACCACTACAGGCACCTGAAGGTGAGCTCCGTGCCGGTGACGCCCGAGGAGCTGGCCGCCGTCGACGCCGTGGTCATCGTGACGAACCACAGCGACTACGACTACGAGATGATCACGCGGCACGCGCCGCTCATCGTGGACACGCGGAACGCCTGCGCCGGGCAGGCGGGCCGGCGGGAGAAGATCGTGCGCGCCTGACGGGCTACCTCACGAGCACGAAGCTCTGGAAGACCACGCCCGCGTCCGCCTTGCGGATGCGGGCGAGGTAGACGCCGGACTCCCGCACGCGGCCGGAGCCGTCGCGCCCGTCCCAGACGATGGACGCGGCGCCCTGCTTCTCGGCGCGGAACACGACGCGGCCCTTGAGGTCGTAGACGGCGACCTCGGCGGCCTCCGCGCCGAACGCGGCCTCGTCGTTGATCCCGTCGCGCAGGCCGGGGCTGAGGATCTTCTGAGGGGCGCGCGCGTCCGCCGACGCC
>JAMPYD010000233.1 GCA_023700845.1 Elusimicrobiota bacterium
CGCTCTCCGCGGTCGTGCTCTCCCGCGGGACCTTGCACGCCGCCGGCGTCTACGAGTGCCCGAACGTCCGCGTGCGCTCGAAGGTCGTGATGACCAACACCCCTCCCAACGGCGCCTTCCGCGGCTTCGGCGCGCCGCAGACCTTGTTCGCCGTCGAGCTCCACTGGGAAAAGATCGCGGACGCCTTGAAGATCGATTCCTTGACGCTGCGCCGCCGCAACATCTTCCAACTCGGCTCGACCACGGCCACGGGCCAGGTCCTGTCGGAGTCCGTCGGCGCCCGGGAGTGCCTCGAGAAGACGGTCAAGGCCTCCCGGTACGACGCCAAGCGCAAGGAGTACGACCGCTGGAACGCCGACCCGAAGAAGCCGACCTGGAAAGGCATCGGCCTGGCGGTGTGCCACCACGGCGCCGGCTTCACCGGCTCGGGCGAGGTGTATCTCGCGTCGCGCGCCGGCGTCGCGCTGACCGCCAAGGGCGAGCTGATCGTGCTCGCCGCCTCGACCGAGATCGGGCAGGGCACGAACACGATGTTCGCCCAGGTCGCCGCCGACGCCCTCGGCGTGCCCGCGGCCTGGTTCTCCGTCGAGACGCCCGACACGCACAAGGTCCCCGACTCGGGGCCGACGGTCGCCTCGCGCACCTGCATGATCGTCGGCGGGCTCGTCGGCCGCGCGACGCGCGACCTGAAGCGGGCGTTCGAGGCCGAGTACGGCCGGGTGCCGAAAACGCCGGCCGACCTCAAGAAGGCCGCCGCGCGGCTCTGCGCGGCCGCCCCCGCGCGCCGCTTCGAGGTGCAGTACGAGAAGCCCCCGGAGGTGACCTGGGACGACGCGACCTATCGCGGCGACGCCTACGGCGTCTACTCCTACGCGGCCATCGCCGTCGACCTCGAGATCGACCGGCTCACCTGCGAGGTGCGCCTGGTCAAGGCGACGACCGCCCAGGACATCGGCAAGGCGCTCAACCCGCTGCTCGCCGAGGGGCAGATCATCGGCGGCTCCACGCAGGGCCTCGGCTGGGCGCTTCTCGAGGAGCCTCTCTTCAAGGACGGGGTCATGATCAACGGCCAGCTGACGAACTACGTGATTCCGACGAGCCTCGACGTCCCGCCGTTCGAGGTGATGCTCGTCGAGAAGCCGTACTCGCGCGGGCCGTTCGGCGCGAAGGGGCTGGGAGAGCTGCCGATGGACATCCCCGGCCCCGCCGTCGCGGCCGCGGTCAAGCACGCGACCGGCCGCATGATCCCGACCTTGCCGCAGACCCCGGAGCGCATCGCGCGGGCCCTGAAATGATCAAGCTCACCGTCAACGGAAAGAAGAGGCTGTTCAAGGGCGCGCCGTTCACGCGCCTCATCGACGCCCTGCGCGAGGACTTCGCGCTCACCGGCACGAAGGAAGGCTGCGGCGAGGGGGAGTGCGGGGCCTGCACGGTCCTCCTCGACGGCGAGCCGGTCAACTCCTGCCTCGTGCCCGTCTGCCAGGCCGACGGCCGCAAGGTCGAGACGGTCGAGTCCCTCGGCGTTCCCGAGAAGCTCTCCAAGCTCCAGGCCGGCTTCCTCGCCTGCGGCGGCGCGCAATGCGGCATCTGCACGCCGGGCATGCTGATGACCGCGCACGCGCACCTGAAGTCGGGCGGCAAGGCCGACGACGCCTCGGTGCGGACCGCCCTCTCCGGAAACCTGTGCCGGTGCACCGGCTACCAGGACATCGTGAAGTCGGTGATCAAGGCCGCCAAGGGCGGGCGAAAATGAGGGGCGACGCGAAGTCGATGACGGTGCTGTCCCCGCGCACGGCCGCCGAGGCCGTGAAGACCTACGCCGAGGTCCCGTCCGCGCTGCCCTTCGCCGGCGGCACCGACGTCATGGTCGGCTGGAACCTGGGCCAGATGAACGGCCGGGCCGTGCTCGACCTGTCGCGCGTGGCCGAGTGGAAGAAGATCCGCGTCGTGGGCGACGGCATCGACCTCGGGAGCCTCGTCACCCACGCGCAGATCCAGGCGCACCCCGTCCTCCGCAAACGCTTCCCCCTCCTCGTCGCCGCCTGCGCGACGGTCGGCGCGGCGCAGATCCAGAACCGCGGGACGATCGGCGGGAACATCGCCAACGCCTCTCCCGCCGGCGACACCTTCCCCGCCCTGGCCGTGTACGAGGCGACGGTGCGCGCGATCGGGCCGAACGGGCGCCGCGGCGTGCCGATCTCCGAAATCTTCGCGGGCGTGAAGAAGACGACGCTCAGGCCGGGAGAATTGATCGAGGCGGTGTTTTTGCCGTTCCCTGATGAAACGCCGACACGGGGAATCTTCCGGAAGGTGGGGACGCGCGCGGCGCAGGCGATCTCGAAGACCGTGTTCGCGGGACTTGTTTGGAACGGCAAAGGCGGAGTACTCACGGGAGCACGGCTTGCGTTCGGGAGCATGGCACCGACGGTCCGCAGGCTATACGCCGTCGAAGAATACTTGCGGGGGCGGCGGCTAAACGAAATCTCGATCTCCGCCGCCGCGGAACTGCTGCCGAACGACGTTTCACCCATCGACGACATCCGCTCGACCCGCGAATACCGGCTGACGGTCTCGCGGAACATATTGACGGCGTTCTTGAAGGGAGAATTGAAATGAAGCCCCAGGCGACCCTCGATCCTAAGGCTCTCAAGGCCGCTTTCGCGGCCTTGAATCGCCGGAATCTTCTCCACGTCAAACGGTTTCCGGGTGACGCGTTCGGGCGCCAGCCGGTGCACACCGTCTACGGCGGGGCGCACCTGTTCAAATCCGATTCCGCCAAAAAACTCGGAGAGCTTTCCCTCCGGGCGCTCTCCCGCTACGCGCCAGACGCGATCACCTTCTCCCGGGCCGTCGGCATGGACGAGATTCTGGCGCTCAAGGTGTACGACCGCGTCGTCGAGAAGCTCAAGCGCGAGGCGGTCGAGGATTTCCGCATCGATTTCGAGGACGGGTACGGCAACCGGCCCGACGCGGAGGAGGACGGCCACGCCGTCTCCGCCGCGGAGGAGGTCGCCAAGGGCCTCGCCGACGGCACGCTTCCCCCGTTCATCGGCATCCGGATCAAGACGTTCTCCAACGAGCTGGCCGCCCGGTCCGCCCGCACGATGGATATTTTCCTGACGACCTTGATCCGCCTGACCAAGGGCAAGCTTCCCGATCCGTTCTACGTGACCTTGCCCAAGGTCGTCCACGCCGGCCAGGCCGCCGCCCTGCACAAGATCCTCGGCGCGTTCGAGAAAAAGAAGAAGCTCAAGCCCGGCACGATCAAGGTCGAGCTGATGGTCGAGACGCCGCAGTCGATCATCGGCTTCGACGGCGCCGCGCCGCTGCGCGCCATGGTCGACGCCCTTCCCGGCCGCTGCGTGAGCGCGCACTTCGGCACCTACGACTACACCGCCTCCTGCAACATCACCGCGGCCCACCAGCGCATGGACCACGCGTCCTGCGATTTCGCCAAGCACGTCATGCAGGTCACGCTCGCCGGCACCGGCATCAACATGTCCGACGGCGCGACGAACGTGATGCCCGTGGGTCCGCACCGGCCCGCGCCCGGCGAGTACCTGTCGGCCGAGCAGGACCGGGAGAACGTGGAGGCCGTGCGCCGCGCCTGGAAGCTCCACTACGACCACGCGACCCACTCGCTCGTCAACGGGTTCTACCAGGGCTGGGACCTCCACCCCGCGCAGCTGCCGACGCGCTACGGCGCGGTGTACGCCTTCTTCCTCGGCGGCCTGCCCGCGGCGACCGCGCGCCTGAAGAACTTCATCGAGAAGGCCGCGCAGGCGACGCTCGTCGGCGACGTGTTCGACGACGCGGCGACCGGCCAGGGCCTGCTCAACTACTTCCTGCGCGCGCGCAACTGCGGCGCGATCACCGAGGCCGAGGCCTCCGCGACGGGGCTGACGCCCGCCGAGTTCGCCTCGCGCTCCTTCCTCAAGATTCTCGAAGGCCGCCGCAAATAGCTCGGGGCTTCGCGCCCGTCGGAGCTGTTTCCGGGAACAGCCCGCGGGTCCCACGGGCCGTTCCCGGCTAGGACCAATGCCGCCCCGCGGAGGGCCCTTCGCTCCATCCGTCGAAACGGCCCCGGGGCTATGATATGACCATGACGAGAACCCTCTTTCCCGCCGTCCTGGCCTGCGCGCTCGCGGCCGGGGCCGCCTCGGCGCAGACGAACGTCTCGGTCCGGACCGGCCAAACCGCGTCCCCGGTCGCCCCCGTCCTGCCCTTCTCCGCGGCGCCCGGCGGCGCGAGCCTCGCCGCTCCCCTCTCGAGCCTCGGCCTGACGCCGTCGCTCTCCGCGCCATCCCTCTCTCCGACGGCCGCGCCGGCCCCGGCCGCGCTGACCGCCGTCCCTTCCGCTCTCGCCGCCGCCGTTCAACCCGCCGCCGGCGTTCAGCCCGCCGCGGCAGTTCGTCCCGCCGCCGCCAAGGCCGCCGCCGA
>JAMPYD010000234.1 GCA_023700845.1 Elusimicrobiota bacterium
CATGATCCCCGTCGTCGTGATCATGTGCTTCGCGGCGAGCCTGTTCGAGGCCTTCTTCATCCTGCCCGGCCACGTCCTCGAGCTCCTCCCCTTCGGCAAGCCCGTCGGCGAAAGCCAGGGCGGGCGCTGGTACCTGGCCGCCGTGGCCTGGTACCGCCGCACGATCACCTGGGTGATCTCCCACCGCGGCAAGTTCGCCCTCCTGCTGCTCGGCTTCCTCCTCTTCACCTCCGGCGTCGCCTACTGGCGCCTGAAGTTCGTCCTCTTCCCGGAGGGGCTCATCGACCAGTTCTTCGTCCAGGTCGAGATGCCGCCGGGCACGAACCTCCAGGCGACCGAGGGCGCGGTCCACCACGTCGAGAAGATCGTCGCCGGCCTGCCCCCCTCCGAGCTCGAGGTGCAGACCGCCGCCGTCGGCCTGAAGGGCCAGGAGGACCAGGAGCGCCTCGGCACCAGCTACGGCCAGGTGCGCGTCTACCTCACGCCCGAGGAGAAGCGCCCGCGCCGCACCAAGGAGATCGTCGCCGACCTGCGCGCCAAGATCGGCCTGCCTCCGGGCGCGGCCAGCGTCACCATCAACGAGCTGGCGCCCGGGCCGCCCGTCGGGGAGGCGATCACGGTCCGGGTGCGCGGGCGCGACCCCGCGGTCAACCGCGAGATCGCCCTCGAGATCAAGACCTACCTCCAGTCCGTGAAGGGCGTCAGCGACATCCGCGACTCGCTCGAGGACGGCAAGTGGCAGTGGCGCGTGATCCCGAACGAGAGCGAGGCCGCCTTCGCCGGCGTCGACGCCGAGAGCATCGCCCGCGACCTGTTCTACGCGGTGGACGGCATCAAGGCGTCCCGCATCCAGCTTCCCGACGAGGAGGTCGAGATCCGCCTGCGCCTGAAGCCCGAGCAGCGCGACTCGCCGCAGGACCTGCTCGGCCTCGACGCCCTCAACCCCCGGGGCCAGGCCGTGCGCCTGTCCAAGGTCGCGCGCATCGAGGAGAGGCGCGGCGCCCCGTTCCTGCCGCGCTACAACTACAAGCCGGCCGTCACCGTCTACGCCGACGTGGACGAGAAGGTCGTCACCTCGCGCGAGGCCAACCGCCTCCTGAAAGAGAAGTTCGCCGACGTGCCGGCGCGCTTCCCGGGCTACGAGCTGATCTACGGCGGCGAGGAGGAGGAGACCATGAAGTCGATGCGCTCCCTCGCCCGCTCCTTCGGCGTCGCGGTGATGCTCGACTTCGTGATCCTCGCCGTGCTGTTCGGCTCGTACATCCAGCCGTTCATCATCCTGCTCACGATCCCGATCGGCCTGATCGGCGTGGTCTACGCCCTCCTCGTCCACGGCCAGCCCGCGTCGTTCATGGCCATGCTCGGCGTCCTCGCGATGACGGGCGTCGTGGTCAACAACGCGATCGTGATCGTCAACTTCATCAACGAGAAGCGGGCCGCGGGAATTCCGGTCGAGCAGGCGGCGGTGGACGCGGGGGCCGAACGGCTCAGGGCCATCTTCGCGAGCTCGATCACGACCTTGCTGGGGCTGTTCCCGACGGCCTACGGCTTCGGCGGCTACGAGCCCTTCGTGGCGCCCATGGCGCTGGCGCTCGCCTGGGGTCTGACCTTCGCGATGCCGATGACGGTGTTCCTCATCCCGGCGGCGTACGTGACCATCGACGGGTGGACGACGTGGGTCAAGGCGCGCTTCGCGCGATTGCTGCGCCGCGGCGCCTAGCGGCGCGCTTCGTGAAGCGCGCGGCCGTTCTTGCGCAGCCAGCGGCGGTGGGAGCGGTGGCCGGGGCACAACGTCTCGACGACCTCCCAGAAACGGCGGGAGTGGTTCATCTGGGCGCGGTGAGAGAGCTCGTGGACGATGAGGTAGTCGAGGACCGCGTCGGGGGCCAGGGCCAGGCGCCAGGAGAAGTTCAGGTTCCCCTCTCTCGTGCAGGAGCCCCACAGCGTGCGCTGGTCCTTCACGCTCACGCGGTTGAACGTCACCCCGAGATAGGGGGCCCAGTATTCCGCCCGGGAACGGAACAACGCCGCGAGATCCCCCTCGGGAAGACCGGCTTTCAGGGGAGCGTCGACGGCGACGGAAGGGATGAGGATTGAAGGGAGAGCCTTATGGGGAACGGGCGTCTGGGGAACGGCGAGCGACGGGCTTGGAGCTTCGGCCTTCGGCCGTTTGGCCGGCGTGAACAGCTCGGGCCAATCCATTTTTAATGACGACAAGAAATCGCGGACTTCCGTTAATATCGAGGGACTCGCGGTGGGCTCCACGACGAGATTTTATATCATCCGGATATGCCCCCGGCCGAGAATCTCCTCGAAGCGAAGCTGGAAGAGCTCGAACGGCGATTTACCGACTCCGCGCGGGAGATCCAGGAGCTCCGGAAGCTCCTTCCGAAAGCGGCGCAGAAGGAAATCGCCGAAATCAAAGACGAATGGCACGGGATCCATTACAAATGGTGGATCGGCACCTTGGCCGGCGTGCTGTTCCTGTTCTGCCTGTCCTATGCGCTGTACACGAAGCTCGGGTGGGTCGCCGATCAGCGGGCTTTGCCGGTGGGCAACGACTGGCTGCTGCGGCGCTTGCCGCTCGTGAACACCTTGCCGATCCTGTCCTGGGGCTGGTTCGGGCTGCACCTGTACGCGGCCGGCGCGGCCGTCGCCTATCATCCGCGGCGCATCCCCTTCCTGCTCTTCCTGCTGACGGTGTACATGGTGGTGCGCACCGCGTTCGTGTTCCTGTCGCCGATCGGGGCTCCCGCGGACATGGTGGACATGCGCCTGCACGACGCGATCTTCTCGCGCATACTGGGAACCTGGACGTTCATGAACGAGTTCGTGTTCTCCGGGCACACCGCGATCCCGTTCCTCTTCTTCCTCTGGTTCAAGACGCCGGGGCTCAAGCGCCTGATGCTCGCCGGCTCCCTCGTGATGGCGGTCTGCGTCCTGCTCTCGCGCAACCACTACACGGTGGACGTGATCGCGGCGTTCTTCACGTCGTACTCGGTGTACGCGCTCGCGCGGACCGGCTACAAGGCCCTGCTCGAGCCCCTGTTCAGGACGACTTCGGTTTAAGCGCCTTCGGGCGGAACAGCAGGGACGCGATCAGCGCGCCGGCGGCGAGCACGAGGAACGCGGGCATCCCCCAGCGCAGGCCCAGGCCCTCCATCGTGTCGGCCCAGAAGTGCGCGACGATGGGAACCGCGAGGAAGCCCGAGCGCTTGTACATCCAGGCGAGGAGCACGCCCAGCACCGAGCGCGCGGCGAAGCCGGCCCACGTGAAGGCGTAGGCGCCGCCCATTCCCGCGGCGGACGCCGCGTCGCCGATGCCGAACATGGCGAGCAACGAGCCCCAGTCGATGTAGTGCACGCCGGAGAAGATCAGGGCGGAGCCGATCGCCGCCAGCCAGAAGGCCTTGCCGAGCGTCAGGCCCCGCTTCTCGAGCCAGTCGTTCATCATCTTGAACAGGCCGCGGCGGAACACGTACTCCTCGAGCAGGCCGACGATGACGAAGTTGTAGAGCACCAGGTCCACGCCCGAGGTCAGCATCTTGGCGAGGATGTCGGGAGCGGGCTCGGCGCCGGGCGCGATCGCGTTGACGCCCCAGAAGACCAGGTCGCCGAGCGCGTAGACGATCAGGCCCCAGACGAGGCCCGCCGAGAGGACGCGCCACGGGGACTTGGGGCGCTGGCCGGGATTCTCGGCCTTCCACCAAGCGCCGATCTCGGCCAGGCGCAGGCCGGGGGCCTTGAACGCCCAGGCGAGCGCGGCGAGTCCGGCGACGGCGACGCCGCCCCACACGGCGGGCAGGCCGACGAGCGTTCCCCCCATGCCCATGCCGAGCCACATGGTCAGGCGGGCGGCCTCGATCGAGAACAAGGTCAGGACGGCGCGCAGCGCCAGAGGGGCGACGAACGAGCGGGAACGCGCGGCGGTCCAGATCACGCCGGCCTCGAGGGCGAGCGTCGCGGCCACGATGAACGGCGCCGTGGTCGTCGTCAGCAGGACGCCGGCGGCCAGGCCGAGCGCCGCGGCGCCGCCGAGCCAGGTCGACGCCTTGCCGGCTCCCAGCTTGCGCGCGAGCGCCTCGACGCCGAAGTAAAGGGCGACGCCCGCGGTCTGCGCGGCGAGCGCCATCGGCAGGAAGGTTCCGAACACGTAGCTCAGCGGGATCATGTCGAGCCCGAGCTCCGCCGCGCCGCCGGCCATGGCCGCGGTGCCGGCGAACTTGATGCCGAAGGCGACGATCGCGCCTTTGGCGGCGGCGGCGCCCGCGAGCATCAGGAGAAGGGCGGGGCCCATCCAGTACAGGCCGGTGCGCAGGCCGCCCAGCGCCCAGTCGCGGAACGACGACCACGAGGAGCCGCCCACGCGCTTCTCGAACGACGCTTGAGCGGCGGCGCTGTCGCGCGCGGCGGCCCAGGCGATCTTGAACGAGGAC
>JAMPYD010000235.1 GCA_023700845.1 Elusimicrobiota bacterium
AGCTTCGCGCCCGCCAGCGCCTCGCGGGCCGCGTGGAGCGCGAGATGGAAGGCCGGGTCGAACGCGGCGTCCGCGGGGAGCGCCCAGCGCCCGGCCGGCACGTCCCGCGCGGAGCAGCGGCGGGAGACCAGGTTCTCCCAGAACCGCGCGGGCGCGGGCGCGTCGGGGAATATCCCCCCCGCGCCGACGATCGCGACCGGCTCCGGTTTCTGGCTCACCGCTTATAGATGGTGTACGCCTCGGCGTCTTCCGTCCACTCGACGCCCGAACGGTTCAGCCGCCTCAGGACGCCGAGCCAGCCGCCGTCCGCGGGGCTGACGACGGCGGGAGACAGCGCGGCCTTCGAGGCGATCACGCGGATCGTCTCCGCCGACACGTCGTCGGTGACCTGGGGAAGCTCGGCGACGAAGCGCATGCCGAGCTTCTTGGCCATCTCGTCGGGATACGCCCAGAGCTCGCCGGCCTTGAGGCGCTTCTCCTTCACGTTCTCGTTGGGGACGACGAGCGCGGTCTGATCCTTCGAGCCGAGGTCGTAGATGTTGTAGATGTAGATCCAGCAGTCGCGGGTCGCGGTCACGACGATCTTCGCCTCGTCGCCGTTGAGATAGCGGTGGCTGGAGATGTTGAGCTCGACGAAGAAGTCCTTGTCGCCGCCGGCGTCGCGCGGGACCGCGCAGGCCTTGAGCTTCATGCGGTAGAGGCAGGACGGGCAGTCGGGGGCGTCCCGGTAGCCCTCCTCGAGGATCTGCTCCTTCAGGATGCGCCCGCTGCGCGTCGTCTGCAGGATGCCCTCGGTCAGGCGGGACTCCTTGCGCAGTCCTTCCTGCTGGAAGTCCATGAACTTCGATTTCACCTCGACGCCGAGGAAGTCCTGGATCGCGGCCGCCCTCGCCTGCTCCATCGCCGCGGCGCGCGTCTGATGCCGCGTGTCCTGGGCGCCGACCGCCACCGACGCGGTGCCCTCGAGCCAGGTGCAGCCGTCGGGGTCCGCGCCGAGCACCTTGCCCCGCCGCTCCTGGACCTCGTTGCGCGGGGCCTCCTCCTTGGACTCGCCCTTCTCCGTCCGGACGACGTCTCCTCCGCTCCGCGGCGAGGATTCTCCGTGAGACTTTTCGGAGCGCTCCTTGACCGCCTCGTACTCGGGGCCGGAGGCGGCCTTGACCTGGGTTTTGCCGCCGCCGCAGGCCGACAGGGCCAGCGCGCAGGCGAGCGGGAGGAGCCGTCTCATTCAGTTGCCGCCCGCTTCTTTGTCGAGCGACTCGTGAGCCTTCTCCGAGGCCGAATGAGAGCCCTCGTAGTTCGGCCGCGGGTCGGCCTTGCGCTCCTTGCAGGCGGCGGCGAGTCCGGACAGGACGAGCAGGGCGAGCAAAGTCTTCTTCATGAATCCTCCGTTCATGCGGCGGTCTCGACGGCGTTGCGGCGGAACGCGGCGGCCAGGGACTTGTCGGCCGAGCACTCGAAGCCCTCGAACCTCGCGACGAGCGCGCCGCGCTCGTCGACGAACTCGATGTCGGCGCCCGCGAGGCCGTCGGCGCGCTTGACGGCCTTGATCACGACGCGCACCCCGGTCTCCGGGAAGCGCTCCGCGTACTGGCGGTAGCGCGCCGCGAAGCTCGGCAGGGACGGCGCGCCCATCCGGGCGTCCGTCCAGAGAATCATGGCCTGGAACGCGGCGTCGAGCGCCGCGGGATCGGCGAGCCACCGGTCGCGGATCGGCTGGCGCGCCCAGGAGGACGGCGGCAGCGCCGTCTTCGACTCCACGACGATCCCCTCCGGCCCGCAATGGGGCGCCGAGAGGATGAACTTCATGTCGGGGCCGTGGAAGAGGACCTCGCCGTAGGCCTTGTCGATCGAGCGGCCGTACGCCGGGCCGGAGACCTTGAGCGCCGCCGCGGGGGCCGCCGGCCGCTTGGCGGCCAGCAGGACCTTCGCGGAGATGTGCAGGACGCCGCCCTCGCCGCGCAGTTCGGCGGCGACGACGAACAGGCCGTCCCGCTTCTCGGCGGGGCCGGCGTGGGCCTTCACCGTCGTCGCGGCGGCGGGCCGGACGACGATGCCCTTCGCCACGCGCAGGTCGTCGAAGCCGACGAAGGCGAAGCCGGGGTTGGAGTGCAGGGCCGCGTGCGCCAGCCACTCGGCCGAGACGGCCAGCGGCAGGACGGCGCGCCCGTTGAGGACATGCGAGGTCAGGAACGGATAGGCCTCGAGCGTCAGGTCGCGCTCGAAGCTCACGGGCAGGGCCGCCTTCGTTCCGGGCAGCGCGGCCAGGACCACGGTCTCGGCCGGGCCGGAGCCGCGCAGCTCGGCGGCGAGGTGCTCTCCGCCCGCGGCGAGGCCGATGACGCCGACGCCCTCCGAGGCGAACAGCTTCTTCAGATTGGCGTCCACCATCCCGCCGTCCCACGGTCCCCAGCCGAGCGAGGCGACGCGGCACTCGGGCAGGCGCGCCGCCAGGACGTCGGCGGCCTTGTTCAGGGCCTCGTTGGCGACCGCGTAGTCCGACTGCCCCGCGCGGCCGTAGCGGGCCGTCGAGGAGGAGAAAAAGGCGAGGACGCGCAGCTCGGACGCCCGGGCCGCGTCGAGGAGATTGCGCAGGCCCGTCAGCTTCGTGTCGAGGACGGCGTCGACCATCGCGGGCGTTTTATCGAGGATGCTCTTGTCGGCGAGGACGCCCGCGCCGTGCACGATGCCGCGGACGGGCCCGAAGTCCTTGACCGTCTCGGCGACGAGGGCCTTCACGGCGGCCGCGTCGCGCGCGTCGACGGCGCGGTAGCGGGCCTCGGCGCCGGCGGCCGCCAGGCGCGCCAGCGTCGAGCGGATCTCGCGCGCGGCCATGAGCTCCTTGGCGCGGGCGCCGATCTCCTTGGGGGAGAGACCGGACGAGGATTTCGCGATCAGGGAACGCAGCGCGCTTTCGTTCGCCGCGGACGCGTACTCCGCCGGCTCGGCGCCGGGCAGGGGGCTGCGGCCGACGAGGACGAGGCGGGGCTTGAACGCCTTGGCGAGCGCGAGGGCGCATTCGGCGGTGACGCCGCGCGCGCCGCCGGTGACGATGACGGCGTCGCCGGGCTTGAGCGGCTCGCGGCCCGACGGGGACGCGGGGCGCTCGACGAGGGCGACGGCGCGAACGCCGCCTTCCGAGAGGGCGGCCTCGGCGGGGCCGTCGAAGAGCATCTCCTTGGCCAGGAGCTTCGCCGACGCGTCGAGAGGCAGGGCCGGGGAGACGTCGATCGCGCGGCAGACGGATTTCCACTCGCGCGCGGCGGTCTTCATGAGGCCGGCCAGGCCGCCGAAGGCGGGGTCCTGGTCCTTGCCGCCCTCGAGGCCGAGGGCGCCGTCGAGGCGGGTCACGGTGAGGACGAGGCCGCGGACGCCGCGGGACTCGAAGGAGCGGCCGGCGGCCTGGACGAGGGCGAAGGCCTTCTTGAGGTACTGCTCGGAGTCGGAGGTCCACGGGCAGCCTTTCGCGGCGGGCCGGGCCGGGGCGACGACGATCAGGGCGCCGAGATCGGCGGGAAGGGAGCTCGCGTCGTTCACGGAGAGGAGCGCGGTTTTATAGCCCTTGGCGGACAGCTCGCGGAGGAGGGCCGTGTCGAGGCCGGAGTCCTTGGTGACGGCGACGGTCAGGGATTTGTCGAGAGGGAACGCGTCGCGGGGGCCGGCGGGGACGAGCTCCGGAACGAGGCGGGTGATGATGCAGGGGCCTTCCGACGACGGCGCGGAGGGAACGCTGACGACGGCCGCGGGAACGGGAGCGGGCGCGGAAACCGCGGTGCCTTCGGACAGGTATGCGGCGATCTGCTTGAGGGTGCGGAGGGTGCCGAGATGCTCGGGCTTCACCTTGGGGGCGCCGGGGAGCTTCTCGGAAACGGCCGAGAGGATCTCGACCCGCTTGATGGAATCGATGCCGAGGTCCCCCTCCAAATCCATGTCGGGGTTGATGGTGTCGGCGGGGTAGCCGGTCTTGTCGGCGACGACGGACAACAACACCGGCAAGATCTCGGTCGACGGCGCGTTATTGGGAACGTTGACGACGGCCGCGGGCATGGACGCGGGCGCGGACGCCGCGATGCCTTCGGACAGATAGGACGCGATCTGCTTGAGGGTGCGGAGAGTGCCGAGGTGCTCGGGTTTCACCTTGGGGGCGCCGGGCAGCTTTTCGGAAACGGCGGAAAGGATTTCGACACGCTTGATGGAATCGATGCCGAGATCGCCCTCCAGATCCATATCGGGATTGATGGTTTCGGCCGGATATCCCGTCTTTTCGGCGACGACGGACAACAGAACCGGCAGGATTTCGGTCGACGGCGCGTTATTGGGAACGCTGACGACGGCCGCGGGCAGCGACGCGGGCGCGGACGCCGCGATGCCTTCGGACAGATATACAGAGATTTGCTTCAACGTCCGCAAAGTGCCGAGATGTTCGGGC
>JAMPYD010000236.1 GCA_023700845.1 Elusimicrobiota bacterium
CTCGTCCCGCGGGATGTCGGCGATCGCGTCGCCGAGCACGGCCGAGACCCGGCTCAGGAACCGCTCGGCCGCCGGAACCTGGATGTTGAGGCCGTCGTTCGCGGCCCCGATCACCGTGTCCGAGTAGATGAAGCGCGCGATCGCGAACGCCGCGGGCGCGCTGTCGGGCTGGGCGAGGCTCGTCGGGACGAGGCGCTTGGCCGCCTCGAGCGCGAGCAGCGAGATCTGCTGGCTGTCGGACACCGTGATCGCCGGCTGGGGGCCGGAGGGGACCGTGCCGTCCCCGCCGCTGCCGCCGAGGTCGATGCTCGCCGCGCCCGCCGCCGCGTCGTCGGCCACGAACTTGAGGCGGTCGACCAGGTTCGGGATCGCGTCCGCGTCCACCGCCGCCTGCACGCGCGCCACGCCGGCGGCGTCCGCCGTCACGCCGACCGGCAGCCGGTACTGCGACATCGAGTACTTGCCCTTCGAGATCGTCTCGATCTTGCCGATGATCTCGTTGATCTGGGCGTCCTGCGTGTTGATCTGCTCGGCGCGCTGGGCGCGCTCGGAGGTGTACTGCGCGATCTTCCGGGGCAGGCTGTAGGGAGAGGTCTCGCCGTAGGTGACCTCGGTGCCGGCGAAGTTCGGGTCCTTGCGGTTGGCCATCTCGACCTGGTACTCGTGGATGCCCTTGTGGTGGCCCTCCGCGTCGTCGTAGCCGTCGAGGTTCTTCTGCAGCTTATGGCGCCACTCCCCGATCTTCCGCGCCGCCTCCGCCTGGTCGCCGTCCTTGGCGCCGAAGGTCGCGAACGCCCACGGGATGGTGCGGTTCTGGAGCTTGACGGCCTCCGTGATGACGGTCTTCTGCGAGTCGTACAGCTTGAAGTAGTCGCTGTCCGCCGCCGCGACGTCGTTGATGGACTTCTGCTGATAGGGGATCAGGGTGTCGACGAGCATCGACCGGGCGCCCTGCAGGCCGGGCAGGACCTTGTCCCGGAGCAGGGCGGTCTTGCGGTCGATCAGGGCCTGGCCGCCGCCCGCGCCGGTGTTGACGAACGAGACGTCGGCGTCCACGTCGCTCAGGATGGAGTCGAGCATGGCCACCACGCCCTGCAGGCCGGTCCGCGCCTTCGGCAGGGTGTTCTGCATCGCGTCGTCGATCGCCGTCACCGTCGCGTCGGCCTTCGACCAGCGGATGATCTCGCGCGCGGCGCGGGGCACGAGCTTGGCGGAGGACACCAGGTCCATCAGCGCGGAGTACGCCTCCACGGTCTCGCTGTCGGGGAAGTTCACGGCCTTGAGGCTGTCGCCGTAGGTCTTGATCGCCTCCTGCAGCTCCTTGAGGCCGAGGCCGGAGAGCATCGGGATGTTCGACCCGGCCGCGCGGTTGATGTTGGCGGCCAGCGCGTCGAGCTGGCCCAGGTACTGGCGCGCGGCGTTCTGCGAGGCGGTGATCTCCGCCTGCGACTGCGCGCGCCACTGCGGCAGTGACTCGGGATGCGGGTCGCCGAACTCGTCGATCACGGTCCGGCCGTTGCCCGCGTCGAGCATGCGCTCGACGGTGTCGAGGGACTTGGCGAAGTCCGCGCGCTTGCCCTGCCAGTGGACCCTGCGGTCGGACAGGACCTGCAGGGTCTGCTCCCGCGTGGGGTTGCTCACCGAGACGGTCGGGCCCGGCACCTCGATGACCAGCACGCCGGCGTACTCGACCGGGACGGTGGGCAGGCGGGCCAGGCCGTCCTGGGCCTTCGCGATGTTGTCGTTGACCTCGGCGAGGTTGTCGTTGAACTTCTTCAGCGAGAACGCGTCGGGATCGTTCGGGTTGCCGCCGTTCTCGCGCCAGGCCTTGATCTGCGGCAGGAGGTCGATGCGGCGCTGGTACTCCGTCGCCGCATCGGGGCTCGCGCCCCGGTCCTGCGCGTTGACCCCGTCGATGAACGCGCGCATGTCGGTCTGGAACGACCCGAGCCGCTGGGCGACCATGCCCGCCTTGGCCTCGGAGTCGGCCAGGTCGCGCAGGGACTCGTCGTCGGCGGCGATGTCCCGGTTGACCTCGTCGCGCCACGCCGCGGTGTTGGCCGCGTTCTGATCGGCGCCGGCCTGGTTCTGCTGGTTGCCCGCCCGGGACGCCGCGATCTTCGCGCGCTTGGCCTCGAGCAGGTCCATCATCTGCTTGATCGCGGCCTGGGCGGCGTTGATCTCGTTGAGCGAGAGCGCCAGGTCCATCACGCTCGCGAGCTTGGCCATGTCGGTGTGGAAGCGGAGCATGTCCTTGCCGTCGCGGCGCTCGCGCAGGGCGGCGTTGCGGATGCGGTTGGACGAGGCCAGGAGCTGGGACGTCGCGTCGCGCTGGGCCATCTCCCCCTTGGCCTCGGCGCGCAGCCCCTCGATCTGCGAGACGAGCTTCTCGATGGTGTCGCGCGTGCCGGCGGGCAAGGTCGAGGCGACGCCGCCGGCGACCGGCGCGTCCTTGCCCTCGACGTACTCCGCCAGGCGCTGAGAGAGGGCCTTCATCGACGCGTCCTGGGCGGCCAGGTCCTCCCAATAGCCGTTGCGGTCGGGCGGCGGGGTCATGCCCGAGAACTCCTTCTTCAGGGCCTCGAGGCGGGCCAGCGCGTCCGCGTCGCTCGGCGGGGTCAGCAGGTCGCGGCGCTCCGCGAGCTTCTCGCGCACCTCGACCTCGTCGGACTTCGCGGCCAGCGCGGCCTCCAGGCGCCTGAGCTCCGCCTCCTCCTCGGGGGTCACGGGACGGCTCAGCCTCTGCAGGCGGTCGAGCTGGGCCTGCTTGTCGTTGAGCTCGGCCAGGAGCTTCGTGCGGTGCTCCTTGACCGCGGCGATCTCGGCGTCGAGGCCGCCGGCCTGACCGGCCAAAGTCTTGATCCGGGCCATGACCTGGTCCATCGGCAGCTTCCACAGGTCGGCGTCGAACGGCAGGACCTGGGCCTGGCCGGGCGCGCGCTCGCCCGAGGCGGCGACGAGGGCCTGCGCCGACAGCATCGCCATCGGCAGGTCCGCGGCGCTCTCGCCGAACACCGCGCCCTTGGCCATCAAGGTCGTGCGCATCACCGCGTCGGAGATGTCGAAGCCGGCGGCGACCTGCATCTTATGAAGGAGGACGTTGCCCCAGGTGATCGCGCCGCCGAAGGTGATCGGGCTCTCGCCTTCGCCGCGCTCGACGGCGGCGCCGATGGTGTGGAACAGACCGACTTTGCGGCCGGTGACGGCCTCGAAGGCGGGGTCGATGGCCGCGTCGATCTGCCCGGCGTAGGTCATGATGCCTTCGATCTCGGCGCCGACCGTGACCAGGCCGAAGAACGACTTCAGGTTCGAGCGCCAGAACTCCCAGGAGACCGCCGCGCCGAGGACGGCGACGATCAGCCCCTTGACCGGCAGGCTCGACAGCGGCGCGTCGTCGCGCAGCTTGGCGATGCGCTCGCGCGCGGCCGCCGGGAAGGTGAGCAAGGTCGACAGGATCAGGGTGTTCAGCAGCGGGCCGAGGACCAGGTCCTTGGCCAGCGCCGCGACCGCGGCCGCGATGACGGGCGCCAGCACCTCGCCGACGAAGGGCACCGCGGCGACGGCCACCGGCAGGCCGTTGAGCACGGCGACGATGGCCGGGCCGAGGACGGGGATCGACGTCAGCGCGAAGGACAGCGGCAGGACCGGCGCGAACGCGCCCAGCAGGCCCATCGCGATCGCGCTCATGATCGCGAGCGTCAGGCGGCGGGCGATGAAGGTCGTCAGCGGCGCGGCGAGCGGGACGATGAACCAGCGGTTGACGCCGCGGAACCAGGCCTTCGACTTGAGCCCGGCGAGCATGCCCGCGCCGTCGAACGCGTCCGTGCGCATCGAGGACTCGAGCCACTGCTCGGCGAAGTTCTCCCGGTCCGACAGGGCCATGAAGTCCTCGGTCGAGTGGCGGAACTCGAAGGAGATCGCCTGGCGGAAGTAGCCGAACAGGAACATGTCGAAGAGGTGGTACGGGAAGCGCACGGCCGCGCCGATGAAGTGCTTGTGGAACTCGAGCGTCCGCTGCAGCGCCCCCTTCCAGCCGGGCGCGTAGGTCTTGTTGGCCAGCTCGCGGAAGCTCTTCCAGCCCGTGTACTTCTTCGAGTCGTAGCGCTTGAACTGGTCGCGGTTGGCCGCCTGGAGGCGGTCGTAAACGCCGATCCAAGACTCGAGAGGGCTGAACTCGTTGAGCCGGTACTTGACGCCGAGCTCGATGACGCGCTCGCGCTTGATGCCGAACTGGCGCGAGATCTGGTCGATGACCTGATCGATGCTCTCGATCTTCAGGAGGGGCTTGAGCGTGGGGTCGCGCTGGACGCCCTTGACGGTGCGGAAGCCGAAGAAGTCCTCGTGGATGTGCTTCGGCGCGACTCTCGGGCCGGGGAAGGTGGTCTCCGGGGGCTTCGGGACTTCCGGCTTGGGGAAGATCGGA
>JAMPYD010000237.1 GCA_023700845.1 Elusimicrobiota bacterium
ATGGGCACGATCTGGGGCTTGTCCTCGTCGCGCACGCTGACGAACACGGAGCCCGACGTCGGCAGCAGCATGCCCGCGGCCTCCTGGGACTTGGCGAACGAGCGGGGGAAGTCGGCGTCGAGGCCCATGACCTCTCCGGTGGACTTCATCTCGGGCCCCAGGCGGGGGTCCACGCCGGGGAATTTGATGAACGGCATCACGGCTTCCTTCGTCGCGGTGTACGCGGGCTCGACGTCGCCCTTCAGGACGGCGGGCGCGAGGAGCTTCTTGAGCGGCTTGCCCATCATGACCCAGGTCGCGATGCGCGCGATGGGCAGGCCGGTGGCCTTGCTGACGAACGGGACCGTGCGCGAGGCGCGCGGGTTGGCCTCGAGGATGTAGACCGCGCCGTCCTTGACCGCGTACTGCACGTTCATCAGGCCGCGGACCTTCAGGTGCAGGGCGAGCTTGCGCGTGTTCTCGCGTATCGTGACGAGCGCGGCGGGGGACAGCGAGTGCGGGGGCAAGGTGCAGGCCGAGTCGCCGGAGTGGATTCCGGCCTCCTCGATGTGCTCCATGATGCCGGCGACCCAGACGTCCTTGCCGTCGCAGATCGCGTCGACGTCCACCTCGGTCGCGTCGGCGAGGAAGCGGTCGATGAGCAAAGACGGGTGCGTCGCCGCCTTGAGCGCGCGCCCGACGTAGTCCGTCAGCGACGGGTCGTCGTAGACGACCTCCATCATGCGGCCGCCGAGCACGTAGCTCGGGCGCACCATGACGGGGTAGCCGATGCGGCGCGCGATCTTGAGGGCTTGCTCGGCGGAGGCGGCGATGCCGGATTCGGGCGACAGGATCTTGAGCTTCTTGAGCGCCGCGCCGAACAGGCGCCGGTCCTCGGCCATGTCGATGGCCGCGGGCAAGGTGCCGAGGATCGGCACGCCCGCCTTCTCGAGCTGGACCGCGAGGTTCAGCGGGGTCTGGCCGCCGAACTGGACGATGACGCCGACGGGCTTCTCGACGGCGATGATCTCGAGCGTGTCCTCCAGAGTCAGGGGCTCGAAGTACAGGCGGTCGGAGGAGTCGTAGTCGGTCGACACGGTCTCCGGGTTGCAGTTGACCATCACCGACTGCCAGCCGTGCGCGCGCAGCGCCTTCGAGGCCTGGACGCAGCAGTAGTCGAACTCGATGCCCTGGCCGATGCGGTTCGGGCCCGAGCCGAGGATGACGACCTTCTTGCCGCCTTTGGCGGGGATCAGGTCGCCGGTTTCCTCGTACGTCGAGTAGAAGTAGGGCGTGGTGGAAGGGAACTCGCCGGCGCACGTGTCGACCAGCTTGTAGGAGGGGCGCACGCCCAGCTTCCAGCGGCGCTCGCGGATCTTGTTCTCCTTCACGCCCTTGGCGGAGGCGATTTGAGCGTCCGAGAAGCCCATGCGCTTCGCGGCGCGGAGATTCTCGGCGTCCAGCGGCAACGATGTCAATGTCTTCTCGAAGTCGCAGATGTCCTTGAGCTGGTTCAGGAACCACGGGTCCACGCGCGACACCTCGTGGATGCGCTCGAGGCTGAGGCCTTCGTCGAGGGCGGACTTGATGTGGTACAGGCGGCTGGAGGTCGGGGTGGCGACGCGCTGGAGGCGCGTCTCGGGGTCGAGGGGCTCGGCGCCGCTCAAGCCCTTCTTGCCGCTCTCCAGGCCGCGCAGGGACTTCTGCAGGGCTTCCTTGAAGGTCCGGCCGATCGCCATGGCCTCGCCCACGGACTTCATCGCGGTGTCGAGCGTGAACTCGCCGAACTTCTCGGTGGCGAAGCGCGGGGCCTTCACGACGACGTAGTCGATGGAGGGCTCGAAGCAGGCGAGCGTGGCCTTCGTGATGTCGTTGGGCAGCTCGTCGAGGGCGTAGCCGACGGCGAGCTTCGCCGCCAGGCGCGCGATCGGGAAGCCCGTCGCCTTCGAGGCCAGCGCCGAGGAGCGCGACACGCGCGGGTTGATCTCGACGCAGATGCGCCGGCCGGTCTGCGGGTGGACGGCGAACTGGATGTTGCAGCCGCCGGTCTCGACCCCGACCTCGGAGATGATGCGCTTGGCGTCCTCGCGCATCTCCTGGTACTGCCGGTCGCTCAGGGTCTGCGTGGGGGCGACCGTGATCGAGTCGCCGGTGTGCACGCCCATCGGGTCGAAGTTCTCGATGGTGCAGACGACGACGAAGTTGTCCTTGCAGTCCCGCATGACTTCGAGCTCGTACTCCTTCCAGCCGAGCACGGACTCCTCGAGGAGGACCTTCTTGACCGGGCTCATCTCGAAGGCGGCGTGCACGCGGGTGCGCAGCTCGTCGTAGTGGTACGCGATGCCGCCGCCGGTGCCGCCGAGCGTGAACGACGCGCGCACGATGATCGGGAAGCCGAGGTCGCGGGCGACGGCCTTCAGGTCGCTCTCGTCGGTGACGACGACCGAGCGGGGGAGGTCGATGCCGATCTTCTGCATCGCCTGCTTGAAGAGCTGGCGGTCCTCCGCCTTGCGGATGGTCTCCAGGCGCGCGCCGATGACCTCGACGTTGTGGCGCTTCAGAATGCCCTTCTCGGCGGCGGACACGGTGAGGTTCAGGGCGGTCTGCCCGCCGAGGGTGGGTAAAATGGCCTGCGGCTTCTCGATGGCGATGACCTTCTCGAGGTACTCCGGCGTCAGCGGCTCGATGTAGGTTCGGTCCGCGAGCTCGGGGTCCGTCATGATCGTCGCGGGGTTGGAGTTGATCAGGCAGACTTCATAGCCCTCCTCTCGGAGAGCTTTGATGCCCTGGGTGCCGGAGTAGTCGAACTCGCAGCCCTGGCCGATGACGATCGACCCGGAGCCGACGACGAGGATTTTCTTAAGATCGTTTCGCTTGGGCATCGGGCATCGCTCCGCTCTTGGGGAAGCTCTCGAGCCCGTCGGCGATCGCGCACAGCGCGCCGAGCAGGGCCTCCGTCTCGTTGAGATCGCGCACGACCGGGACCTTCCAGACGACCCGGAACTGCTCGCCGACGAAGTCCACGGCGGGCAGGTCGGCGAGGCGCGCCTGCATGGTGGCGTCGAAGACGAGGGGCCCGGCGTTCTTGTCGGAGCAGCGCGCGAGCAGCTTGTCGCGGAAGGCGGTCACGCCGGGCTCCAGGGCGTCGGGGACGACCATGCCGGCGCGCTTGGTCACGAGCTCCTTCGGCCCGCACTCGACGCGCAGGCGCGTCTCCGCGTTGAGCCACGCCGTCACCGTGGCGCCGCCCTCGACGACCTCGATGGCGACCTTGCGCCCGTTCCACGCTCCGCCGAGCCTCGGCGGGTTCGCCTCGTACTCGAGGCCGAGGACGCCCTTCATCGCCGGCCACTGCAGGGACGGGGTGTTGAGCTTGTGGTCGTGCCAGAAATACCAGCCGGCGGGGAGCGCGAAGGCGGCGAGGATCAGCAGCATCGTCATCGGGAGCGGGCCTCCTGGCGGGCGAGCATGAGGTTCCTGAAGCGCTCGAACAGGTAGCGGCTGTCGTGCGGCCCGGCCGAGGCTTCGGGGTGGTATTGCACGGAGAACGCCGGGAGCTCGGCGTGGGCCATGCCCTCCGAGGTTCCGTCGTTGAGGTTCACGTGGGTCGTCCTGACCGTCGAGGGAAGCGTCTTGAGGTCGACGCAGAAGCCGTGGTTCTGGGAGGTGATCTCGATCCTGCCGGTCTCCAGGTCCTTGACGAGGTGGTTCGAGCCGTGATGGCCGAACTTGAGCTTGTAGGTCTTGCCGCCGAGCGCGATGCCCAGCAGCTGATGGCCGAGGCAGATGCCGAAGATCGGCACGCGCTCAGCGAGGAGATGCTTGATCGTCTCGATCGCGTCGGTCACCGGCTCGGGGTCGCCGGGGCCGTTGCTGAGCAGGACGCCGTCGGGCTTGAGCCTGACGATCTGGGCGGCGGTCGCGCCGGCGGGGACCACGGTGACCTTGCAGCCCATCGCCGCGAGGCAGCGCAGGATGCCGTGCTTGACGCCGAAGTCCATGACGACGACGTGCAGGGGCTTGTCCGAGGGCTTGAAGCCCTCCTCCCAGGAGTAGGGCTCGTCGCAGGTGACGACCTTGGCGAGGTTGAGCCCGGCCATCGAGGGCAGCGCCTTCGCCTTCTCGACCAGGCGCTTCTTGTCGCCGTCGAGGGTGGAGATGATCCCGCGCAGCGCGCCCTTGTCCCGCAGCTTGAGCGTCAGGGCGCGGGTGTCGATCTCCTCGATCCCGACGATGCCGTGCTTCTTGAGGAAGTCTCCGACCGGCTGCACCGATTCGTGGTTCGAGGGCGTCTTGCACATCTCGCGCGCGACGAAGCCCGACAGGCGGGGGCGGTTCGACTCGTTGTCACCGGCCGTGATCCCGTAGTTGCCGATGAGCGGGTAGGTCATGACCACGCACTGGCCCGCGTAGGACGGGTCGGTCAGGATCTCCTGGTAGCCG
>JAMPYD010000238.1 GCA_023700845.1 Elusimicrobiota bacterium
ACTTCGCGCGCGCCGAGAACTCGGACTCCGCCGCGATCACCGACTTGACCAGCCTCGGATCGAGGCCGTGCGCCTCGGCGTAGCGCCGGATCAGCGAGTCGTAGCCGCCGGTCTCGGGCCGCGCGCCCAGGCGCTCGAAGGCGCGCTCGAACGGCGGCGGCGGCACCGCCGGAATCTCGAGCGTGAAGGGGACCGGGGCGGCCCGCTTCGGCAAGGGCGCGGGCCGCGCGCGGAGGAGCTCGGGCTTGGCGGACGCCTCCATGACGCTCAGGTAGGCGTGCCGCCCCGCCGCGTCGAAGTAGCGGGCGAACTCGACGCCGCTCAGGCCGAAGGCCTGGACGGAGTTGAGCGCGAGCAAGGTCTCGGGCGGGGGGTTGGTGAGGGCGCTGGTCGGAACGGCGAAGACGGCGGCGGCGGCGAGATACGCGGAGGCGTGCATGTGTGCAACTCCAAACCGGCCGCGCATTGCGCGGCCAAGCATTCCTCGGCGGACGGGGATGTTAATACATTAGGGTCCCGGAATCCCAAAGGTCTTTGGGCGCATATTGGAAATGGGCCTTATGGGGCAACGGCGGGCTTGGACGCGCGGGCGAGCGCCCACGTCAGCAGGAGCAGCAGGGCGATGATCGGTCCGATCACGAGCGACAGGAGGGGGAGGCTCGCGATCCCGGCGCCGGCGAGGACCTTGCCGAAGAGCCACAGGCCGAGGACGATCGCGATCGACGAGGCGCTCTCGAGCACCGCAGTCGCGTCGTCCACCTTGCCCTTCGGCGCGCGGGACTGGAAAAAGCTCTCGAGCTTGAGCTTGGCCGTCACCTGGGGAATCCCGAAGAGAAACAGCGCCAGCGCCGGCAAAGTCAGGCTGCCCCAGATCGCCCCGACGGGGATCGCCATCGACGCGAACAATGTCAGGCCCAGCGCGCAGGCGACCGTCCACCGCAGCATCGAGGTCCTCATCGCCGCGGCGTCCCGCTCGCGCCGCTGCTGCCGCATCGTCCACAGCCCCGCGACGATCCCGCCCAGGCTGTACAGTCCGATCATCATGCCGCCGTACGCCGCGGCGAGGGCCTCGTTGCCGGCTCCGGCCACGTGCAGCGCGAACGCCGGCGCCATGAACCAGTACACGAGCGAGATCGGCACGTACACGAGCGAGTAGGACAGCACGCTCAGCAGAAGCGTCGGCGTCCGCGCGATCTCGAGGGCCCCGTCTCTCAGGTGGCGGAAGTACGTGAGCAGGGACCCCTCGCCGGGCCCCGGCAGGCCCTGGCCGTCCAGGCCCGACACCTTGCCCGGGAATTTCAGCGTGAGCGCCACGAGGCCGATCGAGACGCTCATCGCGACGGGGAACGCGACCAAGGCGGGGATGAAGCCGACCGCCGCGACCAAGGCGCCCGTCGCGATCGGCACGATCGTCGCGACCACCTCGATCGCCGTCTGCCGGGCGGCCTTGAAATGCTCGAGCTTGCGCTGGTTCTGATCGAGCAGAACCGCGGGGATGCTCTTCTCGGTGATCAGCGAGACGCCGAGCAGGACCGCGTCCACGGCGAACAGCGCCACCAGCCCTCCCAGGCTCAGCCAGCCCGCCGCGAGCAGGCCCGCGATCAGGCCGCCCGTCGCCACGCGCAGGCCGGTGCTCCACACGTACGCGCCCTTCAGACCGAGCTTCTTGGCGACGATCGGCGCGGCGATCGTCCCCACGAGCTCGGCGAGCGCGGCGGTCATCCCGACGTCGGCCACCACCGACGCGCTGCCGAACACCTTCGCGATCAGCGGCGGCAGGCCGGCGTTCTGCGCCTCGATGCCGACCTGGGCCAGGACGAGCGCCAGCAGGAAGAAGGCCAGAGGCTTCGTGAAGCCGAAGTAGGTCTTGCCGCGCGGTTGGCTCGGCGGCTTGGGCGGCTCCTGGGACGTCTTCGCGCCCTCGATCTCCGCGGGCGGCAGCGGCGCGGCCGGCCCGCCGGGGGCCGCGGCGACATCCTCGGACCCCTTCTCGTCGAAGGCGGCCTTCAGCTCGTCGAAGCGCGCCCGGACCGCGCGCGCCTTCTCCGGCGTCGGCGCCGAGGGAAGGGAAGCCGCGGCGGCGCGCAGCGGGATCAGCGCCGCCGCGGCGGGGACCGGTCTGACCGCCGACACGGGCGCCGCCATGACGGCGAAGGGAACCGGCGCCGGCGCGGGGGCCGCGAGCGTCGCGCCCAATCCCGGCGCGATCAGGGCGGAGAACGAAGCTGACGGTACCGTCAGTCGGGGAGAGGAGAGGGGGGCGAGGCCGAGGCCGCCGGAGGGAAGGGCGGCGGCGCGTCCCGAAACGACCTGCGCCTGGGCGGCCGGGGACAGCCCCAGAACGAACGCGAGGACTAAGGAGACGGCGGCTCTCACGCCCCCATCATAGGGAATGTCCGGGCGTGCGGATTGAGCCGAAGGTCCCCTTTGTCTCGCGCCATTGGGCCTAGGACTCGGCGCGGAGTCGAAGCGGGCGCGCTTACGCGTTTTTATTTTCGAGGGCGCGGATGCGCTCCTCGTGCTCGTCCAGCCGCGCTCGGTTCTTGGCCGATGAATAATCGAAGTCGGCGACGCGTCCCGCGAATCCGTCCATGCGGGAATGGAACTCGTCGCGGGTCACCATCTTTTCCTTGATGTGGCCGCGGATGTCCGCCAGCTCGGCGGTGTGATGAGCAAGAGTAATGGCGATCGGGCGGAACAAATCGTGGATCTCAGACCGGAACGCCGCGAACTCGGCTTTCATGTCCGCTTTCGTCGCGAAGGCGCTCAGGTCCGCCTTCGTCGCGAAGTTCATGTCGAGCTTCGTCGCAAGGTCGGCCATATCGGCCTTCGTCGCGAAAGCGTTCAGATCCGTCCTCGTCGCGAAAACGTTCAGGTCCGTCTTCGTCGCGAAGGCGTTCAGGTCGGCTTTCGTCGCCGGCAGGTGGCCGTCATTTCTCATCTCGTCGGTCATTATACCCGGGCCTCCGTCGAGCGGCAAGGGCCCGAAGTCCCATGGCGGTCCCGCTTTTTCGAGCGCATCTTCTCCTGGATGGCGGCGAGCTTCCCCTCGATGCGGTCCAGCGCCGCCAATATCATCAGCCCGTCCAAGCCGCCCCCGATCAAGGTCGCGGCCGACCACGTCTTTTTATCATTCATGTTCGCTACCCCCTGCTACCATACGATCGAGGGTGCTGAAAAGTTGCATCAACCTGCCGCTTTGGCAGGTAAAAAAGAAAAGGCCCCGACATCGCTGCCGGGGCCTCTTCGTTCACCGCTGCGGGTCTTAGTAGCGGTAGTTGTCGGGCTTGAACGGGCCTTCCACCTTGATCCCGAGGTACTCGGCCTGACCCTTCGTGAGCTTGGTCAGCTTCGCGCCGAGCTTGCCGAGGTGGAGCATCGCGACCTTCTCGTCGAGCTCCTTCGGGAGCAGGTACACCTGCTTCTTGTACTTGCCCGTGGCCTTGTTGTTCCACAGCTCGAGCTGGGCCATGACCTGGTTGGTGAACGAGCACGACATCACGAACGACGGGTGCCCCGTCGCGCAGCCGAGGTTGACGAGCCGGCCCTCGGCGAGGACGGTGACGACCTTGCCCGTGGGCCACACGAACTGGTCCACCTGGGGCTTGATCTCGACCTTCTTGAGCTTCTTGTCCGAGGTGAGGGACGCGATGTCGATCTCGAGGTCAAAGTGGCCGATGTTGCAGACGATGGCCTGGTTCTTCATCGCGTCGAGGTGCTTGCGCAGGATCACGTCCTTGCAGCCGGTGGCGGTGACGAAGATGTCGCCGATCGCGGCCGCGTCGTCCATCGTGACGACCTCATAGCCTTCCATGCACGCCTGGAGGGCGTTGATCGGGTCGATCTCGGTGACGAGCACGCGCGCGCCCTGGCCGCGCATGGACTGAGCGCAGCCCTTGCCCACGTCGCCGTAGCCGGCGACGACGGCGATCTTGCCCGCGACCATGACGTCGGTGGCGCGCTTGATGCCGTCGAGGAGGGACTCACGGCAGCCGTACAGGTTGTCGAACTTGGACTTGGTGCACGAGTCGTTGATGTTGATGGCGGGGGTGAGGAGCGTGCCGGCCGCGGCGCGCTGAACGAGGCGGTGCACGCCGGTGGTCGTCTCTTCGGAGAGGCCGACGATGCCCTTGGCCATTTCGGGGAAGCGGTCGAACACCATGTTCGTCAGGTCGCCGCCGTCGTCGAGGATCATATTGAGGGGCTCGCCGGAGGGGAACTTGAGCGTCTGCTCGATGCACCAGTCGAACTCTTTCTCGGTGAGGCCCTTCCAGGCGAACACGGCGGCCTTGCCGGCCTTGGCGATGGCGGCGGCGGCGTGGTCCTGGGTCGAGAAGATGTTGCAGGAGGACCAGCGGACCTCGGCGCCGAGCTCGAGAAGGGTCTCGATGAGGACGGCGGTCTGGATGGTCATGTGCA
>JAMPYD010000239.1 GCA_023700845.1 Elusimicrobiota bacterium
GCGGCGTCGGAGCGGCCGGAGGCGCGGCGTACGGCTCGACCGGAACCGTGACGAGCCCTCTCTCCGCCGACGACCTATTTCAAGGCTCGGGCGGCGGCGGAGGAGGCGGCGGCGTGGTCGTCTCGGGCGGAGCCGGCGCTTTCGGCGGCGCGGCGATCTACATCGAAGCCGCGTCGATGACGGTGACGGGCTCGATTCTCGTCGACGGCTCGACGGCGTCCGTCGTGACCGTCACCGCGAGCCAGCTGCACCCCGGCGGCGGCGGCGGCGGCGGCGGCGGGACCATTTTGCTCCGGGCGACAGGGGGGCTCACGCTCGCGGACGGGTCCAGGCTGTCGGCGAAAGGGCACGGCGGCGGCAACGTGACCTCGAGCTTCGCCCAGACGAACAAGGCCCCCGGCGGCGGCGGGGCCGGCGGGCGCATCAAACTGTTCTACGCCTCCGGCTCGTTCGGGTCCGTGGCTCTGTCGACCGCGGCCGGCGCGGCCGGAGCCGTTTTCGTCACCGGCACCATCGACTCGTCCACGCCTCCCGCCGCCGGCGACGTCGGCGCCGTGAGCTTCGGCGTCGTGGCGTCGTCCGCGTCCTCCCTCGCGGCCTCGACCGTCCATTCCACCTCGATCAGCTGGACCTGGAGCGCGGCGCCGTCCTTCGGCGACGCCCCGGCCGCGACCCGGCTGTACCGCGTCTTCCCGTCCACGGCGACGTCGCCTTTCCCCGCGCCGCAGACCACCGCCTCGAGCCTCTCCCTCGGAACCACGGAGACGGGGCTGACGCCCAACACGACCTACTTCCGCTTCGTGACCGCCTACAGCGATTGGGGGGACTCCCTGCCCTCGAACGCGGTCTCGACCCACACCTTGGCGGCCGAGCTCTCCGCCCCGGCGTTCAGCTCCCTGGCGGCGACGAGCCTGACCTTGAGCTGGTCGGGCGGCGCCAACCCGTCCTACACGACGTACGAGCTCAACGCCTCGACCTCGTCGAACTTCTCCAGCGCCGTGTCGACGACCTTCGCCGCGGCGGTGTCCACCTCGCCCGCCGGCCTCTCCCCGAACACCACCTATTACTTCCGCGCCCGCGCGGTGAACCTCGACGGCGTGCCGACGGCCTACTTCTCGACGCAGTCGACCGCGACGCTCGCCGCGGTACCCGTGTCCCCGGCCGCGGGGCCGATCCACATCACGAGCGGCGTCTTCACCTGGTCGCGCGGCTCCAACCCCGCGGACACGCTGTACACGGCGCAGGTGTCCTCCGACAATTTCTTCTCGCTGACCGACTCCTCGACGACGCTCGCGTCCTCGGCGACCTTCTTCACCTTGAATCCCGGCACGCAGTACTACCTGCGCGTGCGCGCCGTCAACCGCAGCGGCACGGCGAGCGATTTCTCGACGGTGATCTCGACGACCGCGGGCAACCTGTCGAACACGACGGCGCCCGCCGCGCCGGGCGCCCCGGTCGCCGACCGCGCCTTCTCCTACGACGGCGCCGCGCTGTTCGCCTGGGCCGAGGCGACGAGCCCGGTCGGCATCCTCGATTACAACCTCATCGTCGGCTCCCTGCCCGGGGCCAGCGACCTGTTCGCCGGCAACGTCTCCGTCGCGTCCTACTCCGCGGCGGGTATGCAGACGGGCCGCAGCTACTACGCCCAGGTGCGGGCGCGCTCGAACGCGGGCGTCTACAGCGTGTTCTCGCCGGTCAGCGCCGCCCTGCCCGTGTTCATCCCCGCGCAGAACCCCGTGATCTCCAAGCCCTTCACCTGGCCGAGCCCCTTCGATCCCGCGCGCGGCGCCGCGCAGATCGGCTTCTACATGGAGGAGGCCGGCGACGTCGTGCTCAAGATCCACTCGCTCCAGGGCCGCCTCGTGCGCCGCGACTCGCGCTCCTTCGCCGCGGGCAACCAGATCATGACCTGGGACGGGAATTCCGACTCCGGCATGCGCGTCGCCCCGGGCGGCTACGTCGCGGTGCTCGAGAAACGCTACGGCTCGCGCTCGGCGACGCAGAAGCTCAAGATCGCGGTGCTCTACTGATGAATCCGCTCCGCTCGCTGTCCGCCAAGCTCTCCCTGCTGACCTGCCTGCTCGTGCTCTCCGTCATCGGCCTGATGGCGCGCCAGATCGTGAGCGGCATCGAGGAAGGCCTCATCGGCGAGATGAAGGTCCGCGCGGAGTTCTTCGCGCGCTCCTCGCGCGAGGCGATCTTCCCGAAGCTCGATCCGTTCTCGCTCCATTTCCACGTCGAGGAGATGCTCAAGGAGAAGGTCGTGACCTACGCGGGCGTCGTGGACAAGGACGGCGTCGTGCTGTCCCACAGCGATCCGACCCGCATCGGCGAGCGGCTCTCCGATCCGTTCTCCCTGAGGGCCCTGGCGAGCGACCGCGTCGAGCTGCAGCACGGCCGGGGCAAGGACGGGGCTCCCGTCTACGAGCTCACCTCGCCGATCATGGTCGGCCCGCGCCGCGTCGGGACCGCCCGCATCGGCTTCAACGAGCGCTCCCTCGAGGACGCCCTGCGGGCTCCGAAGCGGAAGATCATCCTCATCGCCGCCGTCGCGACTATGGTGTCGGCGCTCGGCTCCATCCTGATCGTCGGCTGGCTCACCCGCGCGCTGCCCAAGCTCGCCGCCGCCGCGCGCGAGGCGGGGCGCGGAAACTTCAGCGTCCAGGTCGAGGTGAGGTCGCGCGACGAGATCGGCACGCTCGCCCGCGCCTTCAACGAGATGACCGTGGCGAACTCCCTGCTGTTCCGCGGCCTGCAGGAGGAGAAGGAGAAGCTCGCGAACATCTTCAACGACACCCGCGAGGGCCTGGTGCTCACCGACCCCGAGGGCCGGATCCTGCTGATGAACCCCTCGGCGCGCGCGCTGCTCGGCCGCCAGGACCGTCCCGCGGCCACCTTGGCCGAGGCGCTCGTGCCGGACTACAAGCCCAAGCCCGCGCTCGAGGCCATCCTCGAGGGGTCCTCGCGCATCACCCCCTTCGAGCTCCGGCGCGAGGCGCCGCAGCTGCTGATCCTCTCCGGCGTGGCCGACCGCCTCGGCGACGACAACGTCCACGCCGGCTTCCTGCTCATCTTCCACGACGCCACGCTCGAGAAGCGCGGCGAGAGCCTGTCCCGCAACTTCCTGTCGATCGTCTCCCACAAGCTGCGCACGCCGCTGGCGATCGCGCTCGGGAACCTGGAGCTGCTGCGCGGCGACGAGAAAAACTTCTCGCCCGACCAGCGCAAGATGCTGTCCAAGATCCAGGGCGAGGACGAGAAGCTCGCCCGCCTCGTCGAGAAGCTGATCACGTTCACGGCCGTGCAGAGCCCGGAGAACATCGTGCTCGACCGCGCGGAGACCGCGCCGGCCGACGTCGTCGACGCCGCGCTGCGCGGCCTCGAGCTCGGCCCGGAGGCGGCCGTGGTCTGGGACGCCAAGGAGGCGGCCGCGCTGCCGAAGGCGAGCGTCGACGCGTTCCTCCTGAAGGAGGCCGTCGCCAACCTGATCGAGAACGCGGTGAAGTTCAACCCCGCGCCGAAGAAGCGCGTCGAGATAACGGTGAGGCGCGCGGACGGCTTTCTCCGCTTCGAGGTGCAAGACGACGGCCCCGGCATCCCCGGCGAGGAGCAGCCCAAGCTCTTCCGCAAGTTCTACCAGATCGACGCCGACTTCACCGGCCAGATCCCCGGATTCGGCCTCGGCCTGGCCTTCGTCAAGAGCGTCGCCGAAGCCCACGGCGGCGCCGCCGGCCTGCGCTCCTCCCCCGGCCAAGGCAGCGAGTTCTTCTTCACCGTCGCGATCTAGATGGTGTCAGTCCTCCCGTTATTTTCACTTTGATGGCGCGCATACCGCGTCAGGGTTGCGGGAGACGAATTCATCCACCGAGCGATGTCCATCATTGTATGGCATCGACGGATGGCCTCCTGAGCGAGGAGTCGTTTCGCCGCGACGACTGGACGGCGTGAGGATTTTGATCGCAGTTCGGTGATCGGGATGCTCGTTCGCGCGGCGACGGCGGCGCCGATTTCGTCCAGTTCCGCCGGGTTCCCTGCTGGGCGCCGTACAGGGGCCGCTTTCGCCTGCGCCTGCGGGATCGGGGAATCGAGCGGATCGGCGCCCGCGTGGATCAGCGCAGTCGCAATCTCCTGCTCCCGACAAAGACTCGCCCGATATCGAGCCTGGAACAAATGGCCGCTCCGTCCATGGCGCCGATTGAACACCTTCGCGTAGGTCGTGAGCAGCCGCTGCATGACCGCGGCGAGGGGAATCGTCCCAATTCGCAGCGCGACATTAAAGCGATCGCGTGAGAGACGATAGGCGAGGAGTTCGGCGCCCGATTCGCTCGCGATTCGTTCGAGCTCTTCCCTGAACGCCGAACGGTCCAGGTCGTCCATGAAGATGTCCCC
>JAMPYD010000240.1 GCA_023700845.1 Elusimicrobiota bacterium
AGGGGGTGCTTCGAGTCGTCGTAGTTTCCGACGGCGTCCCAGCCGCGCACCTCGACGAGGCCGCTCGGGATGCCCTTGTCCGTCAGGGCGTCCGGGTCGAGGCCGCGGTCGGCGAGGTACTTGACCGCGGGCCAGCCACGCAAGGCCCAGCCGGTGTAGCCCTCGACGAGAACGATGACGGGCTTGCCGGGGCGGGCGTCGGACACGAGGTGCCTCATGTTGGCGCCGATCAGCTCGCCGTCGGTGTGGCGCTCCCCGTACAGGTAAATCCTCGCGTCCTCGCGCCTCGCCGCGCCGGGAAGCTCGAAGCCTTTCGCGTAGGCGCTTTTCTTCGGCGCGAGAACCTTTCGGATCAGGGCGTCGAGCGGCGGGAAGCCGTGGTTCGGGGACTTCTCGATGGGCTGCCAGCCGAAGATGCTTCCGGGGACCGCGACGGAGGCGTAATCGTTCGGATCCTCCGGACGGACCTCCTTGGGCGCCGCGGGCGCGAGCGTCAGGGTCGGCTTCGCCGCTTCCGTCGGCTCGACCGAGTCCTCGACCTGAGAGGCGAAGAGACGGGCGTCGGCGACGATCGCCTCGAGCGTGCCCTTCGACGCGGCGATGGACATCTCCTGGTCGAAGACCTGCCACACGGCGAGCGCGCGGCTCAGGCTATCGACGAGCGGCTTGTCCGCCGGGATGAGGGCGCGGGCGAAGCGCACGACCGAGGCCTCGATCTCCGTGACCGCCGCGGCGGCGGCGGGCGTCGGGGCCGGCGCGCCCGAGCCGCGGGCCTCGTCGAGCATGCCGACGAAATCGGCACCGCTCATGGTCCGCGCCTTCAGGCCCTTCGCGGCGCCCAGGTCGTCGGCCCGCGCGGCGAGGGCCTGCGAGGCGCCGACGGCGAAGGCCAGCTCCTCCGGCGCGGCCGCCGCGTCGGCCGCGGACGGCGCGGAGAGGACGGCCCCGGTGAGCAGCGCCTCGATGTCCCGGCCGGCGGTCAGGGCGGCGGCGCCGGAGGCCGGGTTTTCCGCGAGCGCCGCGACGGCCTTGGAGACCCCGGCGTTCAGCGCCGCGACCTTGACGGGAAGAGGGACCGAGGCGGCGGGGCGAGCGGCCGTCAGGACGGAGGGGGCGATGATCGGCGCCGGGATCGCGAGCGCGGCGGACGGCAGAAGGGGCGCGGACAGGGACAGCGCCGGGGCCAGGGACAGCGCCGGGACGGGGGCGCTGAGCTGAAGGGGGACGCCCGCGGCCGGCGCGGCGGACGGAGCGGCGACGCGCGTCTGGGCCGAGGCGGTCGCGGCCAGCAGAAGCGCGGCGAGAAGAGAGGGGATGCGCATCAGAAGGAGCCCGAGAGGCCGATGGTGTAGAACGTCCCGGCGCCGTGAGACTGGCCGAGCATCGCCCCAGTGGTCTTTTGGCCGACCTCGGCATAGGCGGCGACCCGGCCGAACTTCTTCTCCGCGCCGACGCTGAGGGCGCCGCCGAGGCTCTTGGGTCCCTGCTCGGCCGCCTCGCGCTGGCTCCACGCGTCGACGCCGACGCGGGCGCGGACGCCGGCGCCGACGTCGTCGGACCAGCGCACGGCCGCGGCGGGCTGGCCCTCTCCGGTCGAGGCGGTCGCCTCGATCATGTCGCCCTTTTTGCCGCGGGAGAGCACGGTCATCGAATAGCGCGCGCCGACCTCGGAGAGCCAGAAGCCGGTGCCCGCCATCCAGGTCCGGCCGCCGAGCTCGAGGCCGGGGACCTTCTGCGTGCGCTCGCCGCCGACCACGTAGCGGCCGAGGTAGCCGTAGGCCGAGTACAGGCCCATCGGGTCGAGCATGTTCCACACCGCGCCGCGCACGATGTCGGCGTGCACCGCGTCGCCGCCGCGGCCGGAGCGCTCGCCGTAGAGGCGGGCGTAGCTGGTCATGTCGTTGGCCCCGTCGAGCGCGCCGGCCGCGGAAGGCGCCGGCGCCGAGAGGCCGTAGGCGGTCATGTCGAGCTTGCGGAAGAACATCAGCGGCCATTGCGTCCAGTCGGCCTCGCCGCGCTCGAACATGGAGGAGCGCAGGGCGGCGGCGGCGGCCTGGGTGGCCATCGTGCCGCCCGCGTTGAAGGCCTGCCGTCCCGCCTTGGACATCCGCGCCCAGTCCTCGGAGGCGACCTCGGTGATGCGGCCGAAGGCGTAGGGGCCGTCGGCCTTGGCCCAGGAGACGTCCTTGGCGCCGGCGAGCCACGCCGCCTCGAAGTGGCCGAGCTCGTGGCCGGCCAAGGTCGTGGTCCAGGCCAGGCCGAGGTCCACGGGCGCTTTGGCGATGCGCGCCGCGATGCCCGACCGGCCGGAGCCTGCGCCGGCCTTGTCGAGCAGGGCGTCGCCGCCGCGCCCGTACAATCCGTACAGGGTCTCGAGGTTGCGTCCGGTCGCCTCGGCGCGGGGCGCCGAGCCCCAGCGCAAGGTGACGTCGAGCGGGCGATGGCCGGCCGCGTCGAAATCGGGGGCGGCGCCCAGGGACGCGGACAGGGCGCGGCCGCGCTCGGCGGCCTCCTTGACCGCGGCGGCGTCGTCATGCGCGGCGGGGGCGGTGCCGGCGGCGGACGGCGTCTCGAGCAACGCGGCCACCGCGGAAGCGGGCTCGACGGCGCGCGAGCGGCACCACGCCGCCAGCGCCTCGCGCGACGAGGCTTCGGTCTTCAGGAAAGCGTCGACTTTCGCGTTCTGCTCCGCGGTCAAGGCGCGGGGCTCCTTTTGCGGCTCGCGATAGCGCCAGCCGGCGGCGGCGGCGGAAAGCCCGAGGCTTTCGACGAGGGCGGGATCGGGGACGGCCGTCTGCGCCCGAGAGGTGATCGAGATCGCGAGGAGCGCCGTCATCAGAAGCCCTTGGATTCTCATGCTCTAAGGATAAGCCCCGCCGACGCGGGGCGCATGGGGCGGCGTGCCCCTTCGGGGAGGGGCCTTAGGGCCTAGGCGCGCAGGGCGGCCAGAACGTCGCGGGCGAAGTCGGACAGGGAGGGGTCGCGCGCGCCCATCACGATGACGAGGTCTCCCTCCGTCGCCTCGGCGGCGATCAGGGCGGCGATGGCGGCGCGGTCCGGAACGTGGAAGGCGTGAAGGCCTTGGGCCTTCAGCGGGGCGACGACGTCGTTCGAGGAGATGTCCTTGCTCGCGGTGCCGCCGACGTAGTAGATGTCGGGCAGCCACAGCCGGTCCTCGGGGCGCAGGCCCGCGGCGAAGGCCGCGATGAGCTCGTTCTTGAGATGGCGGGTCGGCGCGAAGCCGTGCGGCTGATAGACGGCCATGGTGCGGCGGCCGCGCAGGCGGGCCGCGGTCAAGGTCGCGGCGATCTTGGCCGGATTGTGGGCGAAGTCGTCGACGACCTCCACGCCGCGCGCGGAGCCGAGGCTCTGGAAGCGGCGCGCCACGCCTTGGAAGGACGCCAGGCCGCGCGCGCAGTCCCCGAGGCCGACGCCCTCGTTGACGCACGCCGCGATCGCGGCGATCGCGTTTTCGACGTTGTGGCGGCCGGGGGCGGGCAAGGTGAACGAGACGTCCTTGACGCGGAAGGTCGAGCCCGACGCGCTCAGCTCGATCGCCTCGGCGCGCACGGAGCCGGAGTCGAGGCCGAAGGTCAGGTCGGCGCGTATGTCGGCGAGCGCCGGATCGTCCTCGTTGACCAGAGACGTCGCGACGTTGCCCCTGAACTTGAGGAAGATCTCGCGCAGGGCGGAGACTTCCAGGTGATCCTTGGTCAGGTTGAGGAAGACGCCGACGGCCGGCTTGTAGTTGACGAGCGAGCCGTCGCTCTCGTCGGCCTCGACGACGAGGATGTCGGATTTGCCGCGGAAGGCGTTGCCGGTGAGGCCCTTCTTCTGCAGCGCGATCAGGGCGCCGCCGGTGATGACCGAGGGCCCTCGCCCGGCCGCCTCGAGAATCTCGAAGATCATCGCGACGACGGTGGACTTGCCGCTGGTGCCGGTGACCGCGATCGTGCGCATCCCGGCCACGTGGCGGGCGAGGAACTCGGAGCGGTGCATCAGCGGCACGCCGAGCGCCTTCGCGGCGGCGATCTCGGGGTTGGAGTCCTCGATGGCGGTGGACAGCACCACGAGCTCCGTTTCACGGTTGATCGCGCTCCCGTCCTGGCGGAACAGGCGCACGCCGAGGGCCTCGAGCCTGGCCTTCAGCGCCGCGCCGCGGCCGCGGTCGAAGTCGCGGTCGGAGCCGGTCGCGGGGCCGCCGTCCATCGCGTGGATCTGGGCGAGCGCGCTCATGCCCGCTCCGCCGATGCCGACGAAGTGGATCAGGGGCTTGTTCGCCATCTAGAAGTAGGAGCCGAAGAAGATCCGGCGGCGGCGGGGGCGGGAGAACGAGAGGTCGCTGACCGCGTCGCCGGACTCGATGGCCGTGAGCGGGGAG
>JAMPYD010000241.1 GCA_023700845.1 Elusimicrobiota bacterium
CAGGCGCGTGCTGGAAGCGCGTGACCTTGAGCGAATGCACGTAGCTGCCCCCGCCACTGTGGCCGCAGCCTTCGATCGCGATGCCGTCGTGAGGGCTGCCGTTATACGGCCGATCGTCGCAGATTTCGCAGAGCGCGGCCTTGAGGGTCGGCGCGAGCTGCGCGTTGTTCTGGATGACGGCTTTGACCGCGGCGGGTTTGCCGATGGCGTTGATGTTCCAACTCATGCTGGGTTCCTTTCTTTGGTGGTTGTGGTTGCGGACAAAGCGACGCTTACGCGGCAGGCGGTTGCACGGGGGCCTCGGCCGCGGCGGGTTTCTTCTCGGCGAGCTTCGCCAGGCCTTCGCCCAGCCACATTTTGGCCAGGAGGAGGTCGGTGTACGCGCGGCGGTAGACGAACTCGGCCTCGGCGCCGTAGTCGCGCGCCCAGAGTTCGCGCCGATGCCGCGCCAAGGCGTCGAGCTCGACTTGGAGCGCCGCGCGGACGGTCTTGATCGCCGCGATGGCCTCGCCGGGCAGGTTGGGCTTGTAATCGGCGACGTCGGCGCGGGGAGCGATTTCCCGGCTCTGCGCGTCGTCGGCCTTGGGGTACGGCGTCGCCTCGCCGAGGAGGCCCAGGGCCTTGCCGAGCAGCATACGGGCCTGTTGCACCAGCGTCTTGGCGAGGTTGATCTCGCGCGTGTTGCCGAGAGCGGCGATGTCGAGCGTCCGCGCATGCAGCGCGACGCGGATTTCATGGATCGGTTGACTCATGGGTTTTCCTGTGTGGTTGGCGGGTTGGTTGTTTCTGACGGAAGATTTCGCGCGGAATCGCAGGCGGTACCGGCCAGAGCGTTTGCCAGTTCGTCGGCGACGCTCTCCATGAGAAGGCGCGCGAAGTGTTTCTGGGTCTCGCCGGGGGCCAGCGGGAAACACTCGGGGGCCCACCGGCGCAGCGAAGCGACGTTGGGCTGGACGGCCTCGCGCAGCGCTTGGGACTCGCGCTTGAACTTGCGCACCGCGGCCCGCAGCTCCTCGGCGCTTTCCTGGCCGGTGAGGCCCAGCTCGGCGGCGACGAGGCCGAGTTTGTAGATGGCGCCCGCGATGTCGCGCAGGCTGCCCTCGTCGGGCGGCGGCGCGGGCTCCACGCGGACGGCGTCGCACTGGGGGCAGGCCGTGAGGTTCTCCATCAGGGTGCCGCAGCGCTGGCAGTGGATCCATTCGCTCATGGCCGCACCTCGATTTTCCGCTCCACGGCCGCGGCCATGTTGCCGAGCAGGGCGACAAACCGGGCGCGTTGGGCGGGATCGCTCTCATCCGGGGGGCGCTCGTCGGGCCCGCCGGAGGCGCGCAGGTCGGCGAGGAAGGCCCGCACCGCGCGGCGCAGCTCGTCGTCGATCTCCGCCTGCTTCTCCAGAAACGCCGCGTGCGCGGCCTTGGTGATGCTGTGGCGGAGCTCCATCACGGCCTGGGCGGCCGCGGCGAAGATCGCTGCGTCGGACTGATCGGAGGCGGCGTTGAGCCGGGCGATGAGGGTGCTCGCGCAGAGCCGGTCCGCTGGCGAGGGCGCCGGCGCGGGCCGCACGAGGCGGGGCGCCAGCCGATCGCGCTCCGGACTCACGCGGCACCTCCCGCGGTGCGCGCGAGCTGGCGCGGGCGCTTGAAGCCGCCGGGCTGGCGCTCGGGGTTGGCGATGCCGTGCACGGCGGGGAACGGGTCGTCGGCGGCGTGGCGCAGGGAGGCGCAGGGCAGGTCGGCCCAGGCGCAGTTCCAGGCTTTGATCGCGAGCGCCCGCCGGGTGGCCTTGCGCGGGCCGGTATCCTCGCCCTGGCGAAGGTCGACGAGGCGCTCGCGGAGGTGGTAGGCCGGATTGTCCTTGGTGAGGCCGAGGCCGTGGATCACGCCGGCGAAGAAGGTGTCGCGTTTCTGGGGGTCGATGGTGCCAAAGAGCCAGTGGAAGAAGGCGGCTTCGCTGTGGAGCAGGTAGCGGGTGACCTTGGCGCCGGCGGAGACCGTCCAGCCCACCGAGGCGCGCAGGGCCGGACACGAGCCGAGCAGGGGGGCGATCTCGGAATTCTCGAGGATGCGCGAGGAGCCGAAGGGCGCGCCGCCGAGCCAGCCTTTCTGCCAGAGGAACACGAGTTTCAGGGCGGGCGCGAGGATCGCGGGGTAGCCTTCGCCGAGCATCTCGAGGGTGTGCGTGCCGCGGCGCAGCTCGCCGGTGTCCATGGACTGCTGGGCGAGATCCGGCAGGCCGGCGCGCACTTCCAGCACGACGGGGACGCGGGCCTGCACGATCGCCTCGAGGCGGGACTGCCCGTCGAGCAGGCGGCCGGTGGCGGAGAACTTGACCGTCTCGCCGTTGAGCGACCACTTGCCGGCCGCCATCGCGGCGGCGAAGCGCCGAATCTTCGCGCGCGAGGGGCGGCGGTTGCCGTGGTTGAGCTGGAGCCAGGCGGAGGCGAGGGGCGGACCGACGGCGACCTGGAAACACGTCACGCGACCGCGAATCTCGACGCGCTGGGCCTCGAGCCACCGGCCCAGATCGGGCCCGAGCGGCGGCGGCCGCGGGACCTGCGGAGCCGGCGCGGCCGGCGCGGGAGGGGCGGGAGGGGCGGAATTCCGCGCGGAATCGGCGACAGGAGGCTGGCCCGCCGAAGGCGCGGCGCAGGCCGGCGCGGGAGGCGCGGGAGGCGCGGGCCGCACGGGTGTGGCGGCGGCGAGGATCCGGGCATCGCGGGGCGCGGACTTGCTGGGTTGGCGGCCGGCCTGGTGGCGCTCCAGTTGCTCGAGGCCGAGCTTGGTGGGGCGGCCGTAGGCGCGCACGTAGCGATCGAGGGCGGCGAGTTCGATGCCGGTCTCGAATGAGACGACCTTGGTCGGGCGCGTGGGGAACCGCACCATCATGCGCAGCGCGGGGAGGAGCGGCTCGGCCGCGGCATAGTCGAGGGGCTTGCTCATGCGGCCCTCCTCACCAGCCCGAGCTGCCTCTTGATGTGCTGGACGCTGGGGAGCGAGATGCCGACGGCCTTGGCGATCGCGGCGCCGGTCTTGCCGGCTTCGACGAGGCGCTTCACCTGCACGCGGGTGTCATCGGTGATTCTGGCGCGTTTGGTTTTCCGGGCGGGCTTGGTGGGCGCGTCCTTGGCCTTGGCCGGAGGCTTGGGCGGGGTCGGGCCTTTCACGGCGCCGCCGGCGAGGGTCTTGGCCTCTTCGGGTACGGGGCCGCCGAAACGGGCGGCCTCTTCGCCGCGGCGGAGCGCCACCGCGAGGGCCGTGGCGCGCACGCTGTCGAAGACGCCGAGCTTGGTGCGGGCCGTCTTGAGGCCGAGGAGTTTCAGCGCGGCGTCGAGCCGGTTGCGGTTCTGAAAATGCTCCAGGGCGGCGTCGACGAGGACCTCCATGGCGGGCTCGGCGTCGTGCAGTTCGGTCCAGTCCTTCACCGCGCCGACGGCGGCGGCCTGGGTGGCGGCGATGGCGGCCCGGGCGGCCTTGTTGCGCTCGATGGTGCGCTTGCGCTCGGCGATTTCGGCGGACGTCATGAGGCTGGCACTACGGCCGGACGATGACCCGGCGCCTTGCCGCTCCTGGGTGCGCCGGGCCGCGGCGGCGGCCTCGAGCTCCTTGGCGACGAGTTTGCCCTTGTTCGGATCGAGGCAGGCGACGCTCTTGCCGCCCCATTGATCCTCGATTTCGGTGAAGTCGGTATCCTTCCGCCACTTTTCGGGCAGGCATGCGAGGCCGCGGCAGAGATAACCGAAGTCAAAGACGATGCCGTCCTCCTCGAGCTCTTCGGCGAAGGGCAGGCCGGTCTCGAGCGCCTTGCTCGACGCGCCCTGGTCGATGGCGCGCTCGGCGATGGCTTCGATCAGCTTCTGGCGGCCTTCCCAGCGGAGCAGCGCCTTGCCGTGCGCGGCCGTCAGCGAGCCATCCTGCAGCCAGTCCTGCACTTTCTTCGGGAGCTTGAGGAGGCGCATCATGTTGCTGATCGTCGACTGGTCCTTGGCGCCGACGAAGGCGGCGACTTCCGTCTGCGTGAGGCCGTCCTTGAAGAGTTGCTCGAGGTCGCGGGCCTTCTCGATGGGCGTGAGGTCCTCGCGGTGGAAATTCTCGGCGAGGCGCTTGCGCGTGGCGGTGGCGCCGGCCGGATCGTCGACGACGCGGGCGGGAATCTCCGGCCAGCCAAGGAGCTGGCAGGCCAGCCAGCGGCGCTCGCCGGCGACGAGCTGGTAGAGCGCCTCGCCGGCTTCCGGCACTTTCCGCACGACGATGGGCTGGAGGAGCCCATCGGCGCGGATGGAGTCGGCGAGGAGCTGGAGCGCCTCGGCGGAGTGCGCCTTGCGGTTGTGCGGGTCGGGCGCGATGTCGGCGACGCTTAGGAGCGTGATGGGCGCGAA
>JAMPYD010000242.1 GCA_023700845.1 Elusimicrobiota bacterium
CGCGCGAGATCGACAGGCCGAGGCCGAGGCGCCCCCCGCCGGAGGCGCTTTCGCCCTGGTAGAAGCTCTGGAACAGCTTGCCCACTTCCTCGGGAGCGATCCCGTCGCCGGTGTCGCGGACGGAGAAGCGCACGCACTCGACGCCGTTCTCCACGGCCTTTTCGGCGCTCATGGTGACCGCGCCGCCCTTCGGCGTGTGGCGGATCGCGTTCTCGAGGAGGTTGTTGAGGACCTGGGACAGGCGCTTCTTGTCGGCCGCGATCGTGGGAAGGCCGGGCTGAAGCTCCGTCTTGAGGGTCAGCCCGCGCACGGACGCGCGCGCCGCCGGGCCGACCGCGGTCTCCTCGACGAGGGAGCCGGCGTCGAAGAGGTTGGTCTCGAGGCGGAATTTGCCCTGCTCGATCGAGGCCCAGTCCACGAGATCCTCGATGAGGCGGGAGATCTGGCCGATGCCGTTGGAGATGTAGCGCATCTTCTTGACCTGCTCGTCGTCGGGCTTGATCGACTGGGCGAGCATCTCGAAGCTGACCTGCAGGGTCATCAGGGAGTTCGACAGGTCGTGGGAGGCCATCGACATGAACTTCGACTTCATCGCCGACAGGCGGAGGTTCTTGTCGTTGGCGCTCTTCAGCTCCTGCTTGAGGCGCATCTTCTCGAGCGACTTGGCGATCGCGCGCTTGAGATGGTCGAAGTTGACGGGCTTGGTGAGGAAATCGTCGACGGACTCCTGGATCGCCTTGAGCGCCGTGTCGAGGTTGGCGTGCGCGGTGATCATCAGGATCTGGCTCTCGGAGTTCAAGGCGCGGATCTTCTGGATCGCGTCGATGCCGGTGCCGTCGGTCAGGTTGTAGTCCATCAAGATGACGTCGAACTGCGTCTTCTTGACCTGGGCGACGGCTTCCGCCGCGCTCGAGGCCTGGGCCGTCTCGTAGCCCTCGACCTCCAAATTGTCGTTGACGCTCTCGCGCATGTTCGCGTCGTCGTCGACGATCAGAATCTTTCCTTTCATGTCTGCCTCAAGCCGCCGTCGGGATGTAGAGCTTGAACGTCGTGCCCACGCCCACGGTGCTTTCCACGTCTACTTTACCTTTATGGTGGTCGACCACCTTGCGCACGACGGCCAGGCCGAGGCCCGTGCCGCGCGCCTTCGTCGTGAAGAACGGGGCGAATATCTTGTCGAGGACGTCCTGCGGGATGCCGCTGCCCGCGTCGGCGATGTCGACCCGCACCCAGCCCGCCTCGGGGATCGTCGAGCGGATGGTGACCTTCCCCCCCTTCGGGGCGGGCATCACCTCGATGCCGTTTCCGACGAGGTTGCGGACGGCCTGCTGCATCTCGGTCTTGTCGATCTCGACGAACGGATTCGCGGGGTCGAACAGCTTGTCAACCGCGATGTGCGGCGGGAACGGGTAGACGGACAGCAGCTCCTCGAGCCAGTCGTTGATGCGGACCTTCTCGAGCTGCAGCTCGCGCTGGCGGGAGTAGGTCAAGATCTCGTTGATGATGCCGTTGGCCTGCTGAATCTCGGACTCGATGATCTTGATGTGCTTGGTGATCTTCGCGTCGGGCTCGCCGCCGGTGCCGAGCTTGGTCTTGATGAAGTAGATCGAGTTGTTGATGACGGCGAGAGGGTTGCGGATCTCGTGGCCGACGACGGAGGCCATCTGCCCGATCGCGGCGAGGCGCTCCTTCTTGATGAGCTCGTCCTGGGCGGCCTTGAGCTCGCGGGTGCGCGAATCGACGCGCTTCTCGAGGAACTTCGTGAACTTCTCGAGCTCCTGCTTGGCGTGGATGAGCTCGCCCGTCTTCTCCTTGAGCGACTCGCTCATGCCGAGGAAGGTCTGGGCCAGGTCCCCGATCTCGTCGTTCGTGGTCACGACCTCGGGCAGGTCCTCGAACTGACCCTTGCCGAGGCGATCGGCGGCCTCCTTCAAAATTCGAATGGGCTGGGTGATGTGGCCGGCCACGGCGAGGGACAGAAGGACGGTGAACAGGACGACCCAGATCAGCACGCGGAAGATCTGCGCCTTCATGTCGGCGGCGGTCTGATAAGCGGCCTCGACCGGCTGCTGGACGTAGACGATCCAGTCGAGCTTGTCGATCAGCGCGAACGCGCCGAGAAGCCGCTTGCCGCCCTCCAGGCCGATTTCCCCTCCGCCCTTGACGTTGTCCTGGGAGGTGAGCACCTTCTCGACCTCGGGGGGCATGCGGGCGTCGGGGCGGTAGATCTCGCGGGGGTCGGAGTGCGCGATCAGGAAGCCGTCCCGGGTCATCACGGCGGCCTGGCTCTTGCCGGACGCCGGAAACTCCATCGCGAGCATGGTGGAGAGCCCGTTGAGGCTCACGCGCGCGACCACGACGCCGACGGCCTTCGCGGGCTGCACGCGCTGATCCATGATCGGCACGGAGATGGTCACGGTCGGATACAGGCCCTGGAAGCGCTCCAGGCGGCCGATGAACTGGCCGCGGGGCCCCATCGCGCCGCTGTAGACCTCCTCCGCCCGGAAATCGCGCATTTCCGGAGTGGGGCCGAGGAAGCGGCCGATGCGCAGAGCCTCGACGCCTTTGTCGTTGAGGACCGACAATTCCAGCACCGCGAAATGGATCTGAAGGATCCGGCTCAGGTACTGCTGCTGCTTGACCGGGTTCATCGAGACGAAGTCCTCGAGGCCGGCGGTCTCCGTCAGCACGTTGCGGAAGGTCGTGACGTACTTATAGGTCGTATCGGAGAAGCCGACGGCCAGGGACTCCTGCATCGCGAGCGTCTCCTTGCGCAGAGACTGCTGCGTGATCCCGACCAGGTGCCAGCCGACGAAGATCATCGGCGCCAGCGAGATGAGCAGAAACCAGAAAAGGATCTTGTAGGCGAGCTTGCCGCGGTTCCGTGTGGAGGCCATGGGTTATCGTTCCGTACCCGAATGATAGCGGCCCCGGAACACGAAAATGTTGCGCGGGAAGGCGATATTTACCCCTTCGCGGCGTTCCGCGAAAGGAGCTGCTTGATGCGGGCCGACAGCTCCGCGAGGTCGAAAGGCTTCGTGATGTACTCGTCGGCTCCGAGCTCGAAGCCCTGCTTCTTCTCCTCCGACGAGAGGAAGCGCCCGGTCATCATGATCAGGATCGTGATCTTGGAGCGCTTGCGCAGCTCCTGGCAGATCTGGAAGCCGGAGGAATCCGGCAGCTGGATGTCCATGATCACGGCGTCGGGATCGATCTTCGACGCGGCCGCGATGCCTTCCTTGGCCGCGCCGGCCTGATGGCATTCGAAGCCGTCGAGCTCGAGAACCTCGGCGAGGCTCTCGCGGAGGTGCGCGTCGTCGTCGATGATGAGCAGCTTAGGGAGCTTCGCCATAGTGTTACCTCCGCATCTCCCCGCCGGGCGGCACCAGCTTGTAGCCGACGCAGGGGATGGTCGTGATGTACTTCGCCGCGACGCCGAGCTTCTCGCGAAGCCGGCGCACGTGGACGTCCACGGTTCGCGGCGAACCGAAATAGTTGTAGCCCCAGACGCGCTCGATCAGGTACGGGCGGGAGAGCACGCGGTTGGCGGAGCTCAGGAAGACGTAGAGCAGGTCGAGCTCCTTCGAGGTCAGCGGCACCCGCTTTTTCGAGATGTGCAGGGTGTAGCTCGTGAGGTTGAGCTCGATTTCCCCCATGTTGATGATTTCTTCGGAGGCGTTGACCTGGGTGCGGCGCAGCACGGCCTTGATGCGGGCGAGGCATTCCGCGGCGTCCCAGTTGAGCGAGAGGCACTCGTCGGCGCCCGCCTGAAAGAACGCGAGGCGCAGGGACACCTTGTCCTTCGCCGAATCCTTGGCCGGCGCCGAGGAAGGGCCAGATCGGCCGAACAGGGCGTAGGCGTGCTTCGAAGGGGTCGCGGAAACCGCCGGCTGGTCGGCGTGCTCCACCAGGGCGACGATCGGCATCTGGCGGGCCGGGCCCTTGGCGCGCAGCTGCTTGACGAGATCCACGCCGTCTTCGTCGACGAGCTTCTGCCCGAGGATCAGGAGATCGCAGCCCCGGTGCGCCAGCAGGCCCTGGACTTCCTTGGCCTTCTGGGCGACGGTCACGGTCATCCCGGCCGCCTGGAGCGCCTCGAGAATCACGGCCGCGCGATTGGGCTCCCGCGAGCCGTAGACGACGCTGGTTCTCATCGCGGCGTTATTCCTCGGTCCCGCCCTCATCCTCGAGTTCGAGGCTGAGGCCGCCGAGGGAGCTGATCGCGGCGAAGAAGTTGTAGACGACGGCGAGCAGGAGCAGCGCGCCCTCCGTCAGGACCGCGTAGAACAGGGTGTAGAAGCCGACCGACATGGCCTTCTGCATCGCGCTCAGGGCGGCGTTCTGCGTGTTCGGCGAGACCAC